>JAUUZB010000182.1 GCA_030590185.1 Deltaproteobacteria bacterium | reverse complement strand
GCTCGTGCTCAACACCCAGACCAAGGGCATCGACGACACCTGGGGCGACACCTTCACCCAAGCAGTGGCTGAGGCGATCGCGGCGGATGGGCGCGTTCAGGTCCTGACAATGAGCGACGTGAAGAACATCGTCCAGCACGAGGAACAAAAACAACTTCTCGGCTGCATCGATGACACGAGCTGCCTGGCGAAACTCTCCGAGGTGGCGCGCGCCCCCTTCGTGGCCACGAGCACGCTCGGTGCGGTCGGCATGCAGTTGGTGTTGACGATCACGATCATCGACGCCGCGCACGCTACACCGTTGGGAAAGATCTCGATCAGCGAGAACACACCGCGGGAGGTGCTCGCCGCCATCGGCACGCAGATCGACGAGGCGCTCGCAGGCCTACCGGCCGCCGAGCGTGTGGCACGCTTCCGGCTGTCGGGCGAGCCGTTCTCCTGCGCCGTCCTGCAGCTGCAGGCGAGCGGCCTGCCGCAGGCCAAGGCCGACAACCTGACCCAGGTGCTCTCGACGGAGATCAAGCGCGTCGACGGCGCCTCGGTCATCAGCCGCGACGACATCATCGCCATGCTCGATGTGGAGAGCCAAAAACACCTGCTCGGCTGCGATGACGCTTCCTGCATGGCGGAGATCAGCGGCGCCCTGGGCGTCGACAAACTGGTGCTCGGGAGCATCGGCAAGCTCGGCCAGACATATGTCGTGTCCCTGCGCCTGGTCTCGAGCCAGGAGGTAACGGTCGAGAATCGGGTCACCGAGTCCTTCGCGGGCGTCGAAGATCAACTGGTCGGCGCGGTGCGACACGCTGGGCTCCGCCTCTTTGGGCTGGAGGCACAGGATCCCGGAGCCGTGGCGGTGACCACCAGTGAGAGTGAGGCCGAGATTTTGGTGGATGGCGAGTTGCTGGGCACGAGTCCACTTCCCCCCATCGAACAGCTCGAGATCGGTCGGCACAGCCTGGTGGTCCGAAAGGACGGCTACTTCGACTGGAGCACGGATCTCTACGTGGCCGAGCAGCAGACCACGGCTCAGTTTGCGTTGATGCTCGAAAAGCCGACTCGCTGGTACGAGCAATGGTGGGTCTGGACCATCGCCGGCGTCGTGGTCGCCGGCGCGGTCACCACCGCGGTCATCTTGGGCACTCAAGGCGAGCCGGTGGGAGCCGTCGACATCACTGCCAGCGCTCCCGGGGGAAGCTGATGATCTCGCGTCGTCTCATGCCGCTCGGCGCCGCACTCGTCGTTGGCGCTTGCTCGCCTCAGCCGATCGAGCTCACTCTTTCGCGGCCACACCTCGGTGGGCTGGAGCTCTCGGGGCTCAGCGCCGAGGTGGTGGTCAAACGGGATGGAGCTGAGTTCACGACCGCAACCTTGAGCGTCAGCGATAGCGTTGGGACGGTTCGGGTCCCGGAGCTTCCGGCCGGCTTCGCCTACGACTTTGAGCTCGTCTGGAGCGCAGAGGGGATCGAGATTGCCACCACGGAGGCCAAAACGGTTCGCGTCGAGGCTGGGGCGACGGCGGAGCTGGAATTCTCGGCGGCCGACTACAGTTACCCGGACGATGATGATGACGGCGTGCCGAACCTCTTCGAGGTCCACGCGCTCGGCGCGGCGGGGGCACAGGACCCGGAGTCGGTACCTAACGGCTTCTTCAATGACTTTGACGCCATGTACCCCCTGCCGGCCTACCCGATCAGCGCCAGCGTTCGCTTCGATGCGCCGCATCTCGTGACGCTCACCGCCGTCATGGAGCAGGATTCCATCACCAACCTGCAAGTCTTCGCGGACAGGGCCCTCCACGTCATCGATCTGTCGACGGGTGAGCGGTCTAGCACGCCCTTGGGCTGCCTCCGGGACGGCATGCTGAGCGTGCCGAATCTCGACTACGGAGGCTGGAGCGCCAACATCATCGTCAGCTGCAGCGATCGGGCCCTGCTCTACCACATCGGCTTCGACATCGACCTGAAGGCGTCGTTCCGGGTTGGCAACGAGATAGAGGCCGGCCAAGTGATCATGATGGCAGATTTCACTCGCCGAGACACCCAGATCATCCTGTCGCTCATCGACCGCATCGAGGTACGGGACTCGATCGACCTCTCGGTGATTGGGTCCCTCACCACCGCCGAATCGAGTATGGCAGCGACTCTGTTCAACGCGATCGTCGACACGGGGGAGCGGTTCATCGTCACGCCCGGGATGGGCGGTGGCTTGGCGGCCATCAACCACACCAACGGCAGCGACCTATCCTACGCCGGGGTAGGACTCGAAGCGGATATCCCGACCCCGGTGGACGTGGCCCTCCATCCCCTGCTACCGCGCGCCTACGTCACCGATAGCGAGACCGGCAACATCTCTGTGGTCGACATCAGCTCCGACGATGCGAGCGAATGGTCGCTGATTGCCCAGGTGCCAATCGCTCCCGGATTGCTCATGCTGGCCATCGAGCCGGTCAGCGGTGGCTGGCTCTACGCCCTGTGGCCTTTCGGCCTCGTGCGGGTCAATACTCTCACCCACGAGATCGACTGGCGATACGCACTGGAGGGCGAAGCAACCGAGAGCGCCCTAATGGACGTATCGCTCAGCGAAGGTGGGCAGCGGGGCGCCGTGGCCCTCATCGGCAAGGCGATTTGGTCGATGCGCTACACGCCTGGCAACCCTCGCGAGGGCTACCATGCCAACAACTACCACGCGACGACGGTGACCCTAGGGCCGGCGCTGGACTGGGTAACCGGTTTCGTCGAGCCGGACCGCTTCGGGATCGTCGACGGCGAATACTACCTGTCTGAATCGTGGATCTATGAGGACGACATCGAGGAATACTTCGCCCTCGACGTCACGTCGGACACCGGCCTCTTCGCACTCGCCCTCGTGCCTGCATTCACCGGCTTGGGAACGACCATCTCGCTCATCGACGGCGAGGGGAACATCCTCGCCGAGGGCGTGTGGGGCGGCGGCGCCGACTTCGCGGCGGGCACCGGGACCTTGTTGGTTAGCCCACCGAACCTCGACCCCGCTGGGGATTACTACGCCGCGGTGGGGGCCTTCGACCTCGACGACGTGGGCACACCGTACGTCGCCTACTTCGTGCCATTGGGAGCCCTGCCGACCTGGAATGAAGCGAACGAGGTGGAAGAGTTCGGCGACACCATCGCCGACGCTGAGCTCGCCTTCGACTATCCCATGCAGATCCTCGGCCGGGCGGAGAAATCAGACACCGGGGGCACGGTCTTCGGCAACGACCCTGGCCCAGGCCAAGACACGGAGGATTGTTTCCTCGTCTCGCCGAAGGCCGCGCATCTGGCGCTGCGCCTGGAGCCGATCCCGCCGGCGGGCGCGGGAGACCCGTGCAGCGTGGCGTCACCGTGCTCTGGCGATCTCGACTGCGTCGATTCGATCTGTGAGCCGGTGCCAGGCTTCCCTGCCGACCTTCACCTGATTATCTTCGACAACGTCGGCGAACGACTCGCGGATCAGTACTACTATTTCGATCGTCACCTGGTCGAGAGCTGGATCTTCGAGCCCCGGCAGTTCGGTGGCACCGCCGGGGTCGTTGCCTGCGTCGCGATCGACGACGACGCCACCCTAGACGAAGTCGACTACGCCTTGACCCTGATCGATTTGAGTCGGTGAGCTCATTGGCGCGCGGCTACATCCGCACCGCGTAAACAAAGCTCGCCTTGGGCGCCTGCCGCCAGCGGGCGCCGGTCTCAGCTCGAATGGCGCCCCTGGCGCCCGGTTGAGAGGTGGCCCAACAGCCCTGAGCTGGATATTCACAAGAGCCTGCGCTAGGTAGCCAGCCCCAATAAATCGAATCGAGTGCCAAGGAGGCATCACGTGCGCGTCTCGGTGGGTTATGCATGGGTCGTGGTGAGCATCACAGCGGCGGGTTTCGTGTTGGGTTCGTGCAAGCAGGAGGCCAGCGAGAGCTCTTGCGGCGACGGTCCCGGTTGTGAACCGGGGTATGGCTGTGTCGTAGGCGAGTGCCGTCAGTTGTGCACCGCGCAAGCACCATGTCCCGACGACGAGGTCTGCGTCGTGGAGGGGTACTGCCGAATGGTGAGCGAGCAGGAGCCGCCTGAGATCCAAACGATTCAAAGCGATGGACCAGCCGACGGCATTTCGCCTTACGGCGAGTATCGAATCGGCAACGAGCTGATCATCACCGGCCTATATCTGGGCCAGGCGACCGCAGCCCTAGAGGCCATCAACGCAGGCACGACATCATTCCCCGAGCTGACCAATCTCTCCGCCGGCGACCACGAGTTGATTGTGGCCCTCCCCCCCGCCCTCGAAGACGAGACCGGCAGCCTCAGCTACACTCTAGTGGTGACCAACCCCGGCGGCTCGGCCCGGGCCGAGTTGTTGCTCGAACGTGGCGAAGACGCGACCGGTATCTCCGGGGCCGAGATCATTGATCTGCTCAACACAGCCCGCGCCGGTGGCGCCACCTTGCTCGCAGACGAGCTCGGGAATTTCGATGAAGCGGCCATCGCCAGCCTGGAGGCGCGGCTGATCGCGGCCGAAGCGGCGGCGGCGACGTTGAACGAAAACGTGACTGCCACCGGCTACGAGGCTCAATGGGCCTGCCCGGGCGCTCTGCGCCGGGGTGTGTGTGTGGTCGAATACGACAACACGAACGACGTTCCATGGGGTGTGGCGGTGGACGCCTGTACTTCGCTCGGCGCCGATCTATGCACGACGGCCCAATACGCCGTTCTGCGCGAGGGGGGGGCGTGGGGCATCGAGAACTCCACCTTGTTCTACGACAACCGCGCGGTGTGGAGCGCTGACTTCTCCGACAACGACGGGGAAAGCGGGAATTTCAAGGACCGCTGGTTGAACTCTGTGGCCGATCCACAGACCGCCGACACCTATGGCTACGCCTGTTGTTACAATGCAACGGCGGAGCCCTTCCGCAGAAGAGTGCAGGTGTGGTCTCCTGATGGCTACGACACGGGCAAGGGCGTTTGGACGACCTACCTCCACCCCCACCTCGACACCACGTTCCCTACCGCTGCCAATATCTGCGCCAAGCTGAGCTCCGATTTGTGTACCAAGAGTCAGTACGTCACCCTGCACGACAATGGGTTGTTTGGTGACTCGCCGATGCAGGTCTGGACCAACGAGCAATCAGACAACGACAACATTGAATTCAACGACGTCATCGGTCCAGCGATCGCCCCCGTCGAGGCCGACAATCGTGGCTGGTCGAGACGGCTCGCCTACGCCTGCTGCGGCAACCAGCGACCGTTGGATGATAGCTGCCCCGGCAGCCGCATCGGCGACAATATGTGCGTCCTCGACATCCATGGCACCAACGACTCGAATTTCTTTGAGGCCGCCCGTGCCTGCGCCAGCCTGGGTGCCGACATCTGCTCGAAGAGCCAGATGCAGGTCTTGCGCAACTCGACCTTCCCCGCCTCCGCGTGGAGCTGGACCAACGACGGGGGGGACAATGACTCGAGCCGCGCGGGTGGCTTGAACAGTGCTCAGCCAGACGATCCCAATCCGACGACCGACTCGATGGGATACGCGTGTTGTTATTGAGGTCAGCCATGCGAACTAAGATTCTTCCGCTGCTCATGATCGCCGGCATTGGCTGCGACACGGCACCACAGCCGGCCACTACGGGCCCTGGCGTACAGGCGTTAGCCGGTGCCGGTCAGGATGGCGTCGTGCAGTTGCGTGGTGTCGACGGCGCAGCGTTGACCGGCGCCGACGTGATGTCCATGCTCAACGGCGCCACGGGTGTTGATGAAATCCTCACCGTGGACCAGGTGGGTGGTGCCAGTCACACAGCGCTGGTCGACCTCTCGGCCCGGCTGACCACTCTCGAAGATGAGATCATCATTCACAACACCGGCCCGGCCGGTGGGGTGGGCATCGACGCGCAGGTAGCCACCGCGCCCTGGATTTGTCCCGGTTTCCTCGTGCGGGGCGTGTGTGTCGTCTCCTACCGGGGTGACGTCGGGCGTCCCTGGCTCGAGGCGGTCAACGCCTGTACGGTCGAGCGGGCCGATCTCTGTACGGCGTCGCAATACGTCGTCCTGCGTGAAACCGAGTCTTGGTCCGGTGACGATCACTTCAGCCTCTTTTTCGACAACCTGCCCGTTTGGACCTCTGCCTTTTCCGATAACGACCTCGACGCAAAGACCTGGCTCCAACACTCCGCCGACGACCCCGACGCCTGGGACGCCCGGTACAACTATGCCTGTTGCCAAAACATTGTCCCCGAGCCCTTTCGCAGCAACGTGAGGGTGTGGCAGCCCGAGGGGGGAACCACGGGTAACGGTGTCTGGACGACCTATGTCCACGCCATCGCGGACACATCCTTCCCTGCTTCCTCCCATGTCTGCGCGCAGATGGGGGCTGATTTGTGCAGCAAGAGCCAATACGTGGTGCTCGGCGACAACGATGTCTTTGGGGTGACGCCGCCGGGTTTGTGGACCAACGAGATGTCCGACAACGACGGCGACAACTTCGACACCATCCTCGGCGCTACGGTGAGCACCGATCCAAACTGGGCGAACCGTTGGGCCTATGCCTGCTGTGGCTCACAACGCCCCTTGGACAACTCCTGCCCGGGCGAGGCATACGCCGGAGTCTGTGCCACGGCGATACACGACCCCCTCGTTGGCGACACGAATTTCTATGATGCTGCCCGCGCCTGCGCCGATCTTGGCGCCGATGTCTGCTCCAAGTCGCAGATGCAGGTGCTGCGCAACTTTGCAGTATTCGTGGGTGAGTCTTGGACCAACGATGGCGCCGACAATGACAGCTACTCCGGCGGCTTGGCCGCCCAACAGGTCGACGACCCTCAGCCAGACACCTACATGATGGGGTACGCCTGCTGTCTGTAGGCGTACCATCGAGAACGAGGAGAGCAACCATGCGACGCGCTCAACAGCTTTGGGTGGCCACGGTCCTCGCCGGCGGCCTCACCCTGGTGGTGGCCAATCAGGCCGGCGCGGACCCGGTGACGTTGCTCCGTGGCGGCGATGGCAACGATCTGTCGGTGCTGGAGGTGATTGCCCGGATCGACGCCGCGCGCGCCGGCGGCACCGCGTTGACCGCCGACACGGT
>JAUUZB010000191.1 GCA_030590185.1 Deltaproteobacteria bacterium | reverse complement strand
TGGGCCGGAAGGGCTCGCCGCGATGACGCTCAGAACACTCACCCATGCCAACATCGTCACCACCACACCCCGACCTTCCTATGCGCCTAGCTACGGGCGCGCCGGTCGGCGTGCCACGAGGGTGGCGTAGCCGATCTTCCCCTCTCGAATGACCTCGAGGGAACGCTTGGCGAGGCGCTTGCCTTCGCTGAGATCAAAGCCGCCGAGGTCGAGCTTGCCGAGCCGCTGGGCGAGGTCCAAGGCCAGGAGGCGCTCTCGGATCTCCTCCACCATCTGGGTGAGCCCCCAAGAAGCGTCTTCGATCACCACCGCCTCGAGCCCGGCCTGCTCGAAGGCAGCGGCCAGGTGCGGTTCATCCACGGCATCGGCGATACACGCGACCCGCGCCATCAAGGCGTCGAGCTCCGGGGGGAGATCGCCGCTGCGGATCACCATGTCCGAGAGGACCAGGCGCCCGCCCGGCTCGAGCACCCGGGTCATCTCCCGCGCCGCGGTCGGCTTGTCCACGAAGGTGCAAAAGGCACATTCACACAGAACGACGTCGAAGGAATTGTCGGCGAAGGGCAAGTGCTCGGCGTCGGAGCGCTCGGTGTGGACGCGCTCCCCCACCCCTGCCTCCTCGGCGCGCGCCGCGGCGCGACTGAGGTTCTCCGCCGAGAGATCAACCGCGGTGACGTCGCAGCCAGATTCTCCGGCGGCGAGGATGGCGCTGGTCCCCTGGCCGGTGGCGACATCGAGGAGACGATCCGTCGCGGTTACCCCGGCGTTGACCAACAGCTGCCGGGTCAGTTTCTCCCCGCCGGGATGAAACGAGTCGCCGAGCAACCGGCGCACGAGATCGTCGGCGTAAAAATTCGCGCAACAGGACTTGAAGCTCTCGGGGTTGCTCACGCGCTCCGCCCCCGGTGCAGGACATTATAGTTGCAGAAGGGGATGATGCCGCCGTCGTCGGGGAGGATCTGGTGCACGCAGCACTTCTTGGAGCGCGCCAGGTCGAAGTTCTCCTCGTCCATGAAGTGCATCATGGAGATCATGGTGATCTCGCTCTCGATGGCGCCCCAGTCGAGCTCCACCGAACAGGCGGTGCAGAAGGACTTGCTGGTCTCTTCGCCCGGCACGGCGCTCATGGAGAACAACCCCTCGAGGGCGACCCGTATCCGGTCGGTGAGCTGCACGACGCTGACGTTCTTGATGTAATCGAGATAGTCATCGATATCGACGAGCCGCGGCAGTGGCCGCACCTCATCGCCTACCTTGTGAATATAAGTCGCCAAGCTGCAGGAGGGATCGGGGCACGGGATCGGGAAGAAATCGTCCACCCGCAGGCCGTAACCGGACTGGTCAGCGATCCGCTCGGCGATCTCCCCGAGGGTGATCCGATCGAGTCCATCGCGGGCGCCGGCCTCGAATCGACCGGCGTAGGTCACCGGCTGAATGTTGAGACAACGCACCCACTCCTGGTCCAAGGCAAAGTCGGTGAGCGCCCCGAGCTCGTCATCGTTGATGCCGCGCACCAGGGTCGCCACCAGGACGGTGCGTTGACGCCGCGCCGCGAGGCGCTCCACGACACGCAACTTGAGCTCGGAGAGATCCTCACCGCGAATGCGCCGGTAGGTCTCAGGGTCAAAGCCGTCGAACTGCAGATAGAAGGTAGGGTCGAGCTCGGCCAGGGCGTCGAGCAGACGGTCCTCCTTGGCGAGGCGGATGCCGTTGGTGTTGAGCAGGATCTTGTCGTAGCCCTTGTCGCGACACAGCCGGACGATGTCGACGATCTCTGGATGCAGGGTCGGCTCGCCGCCGCTGAGTTGGATGACCTCCGGGTTGCCCTCGCAACGCTTGAGACGATCGAGCATGTCGCCGATTTGGGCCAGGCTGAGATGGCGCCCCCCGGCCTCGGCGTCGGCGAAGCAGACCGGGCAACGCAGGTTACAGCTATCGGTGACGTCGATGATGCCGAGGCAGGTGTGTTGTTGGTGCTCGGGGCACAGCCCGCAGGAGTCGGGACAACCGTGGAACTCGCGTTCGAAATGATGCGGGATGGTGCCCGGCTTGTTGAAGCGGCGCTGCGCCACGTAGCGCTCCACGTCGTTCGCCACCAGGGACTCAAACCAGCCGTGCTCGCCACACCACTTGCGCATCACGACCTGCCGGCCGCGACTGACCAGCTGCGCGTCGATGATCTTTCGACAGGTGGGACAGACGCTACGGGTTATCCCGAGGAAGGTACCCTCCCGGTCCTGCTTGGGAAGCAATTCTGAATCAGCCACGTACGATTCCTCCGGCCACGGGTTTGTCAGGCGGTGAGCGCGAGCCCCTCCTCACTCAATGCCTGGTCGAGACGTTCCTTGAGTGCCTCCACATCGCCGGCGCAGGCGTCGAGGACGTCTCGGCCGAAGAGCTTTACCAGACCACCGTCGGTTTGTGCCACCACCGTGGGGAGGTCCCCGGCGACGACCGCGGCTACCTCCTCCGACATCTCGTCGCGGTAGATCGTGTCGGAGGGAACCTCGAGGTCGACCTTACACCGTTGCCAGGAGCCCTTCTCGGAGAGACCACCGTGGGTGATGTCACACAGACCGCAATGGTCCCCCGCCAGGAGTCGGAGGGCGTATTTGAGGTGTCCGACGAAACCGCGGTCCGCGTCGTAGATGAACATCAAACGTTGGATCTGCATGCCTAGGGGTCTCGCGAGGGGCGTCTGTCGTTACAGCGTCATTGCGGGTTGCTCAGTTGTGACACCGATTCGCTCCAGGCGCCGGCCAGGTCTTGCTCGGTCAACAGACTCCAATGCTCCTGCCAGGCGGCCTCGAGCTCGCTGATCACCTTGTTGCGTTTGCGTCGCGAGCTACCCAGGATTTGATCGATCGCCTCGAGGCGCCCCTCGAGCAGCGCCTCGGCCGCGGACAGAACGAGGCGACGCTGACCGGTGCGCGCCATGCCGTCGATCTTGGGCAGGAGGATGGTGGTGTCGAGGGCGAACTCCTCGGTGAGACCGACCTCCTCGAGGATCAATGGGTGCGACTCGGCCGCCAGGCGCAGGTGCTTCTCCAACACCGGGCGGGTGCCGAGGCCAAACTGTTTCTCCAGGGCTCGCCCGGAGCGCGCTAGCGCGTCGTTGAGGAATGCGACCAGGCTGCGTAGCTGCTCACGGCTCAAGGCCGGCTCGTCGGTGAAGAGCTCGCCGGTGGACATGGCATCATCGCGATAGGCGGTGAAGGTGAGCCGGGCGCCCGGTTCCTTGGCCACCGCCGCGGCAAACGCCTTGATGGCCTCGGTGCCGTCGGTGCTCGGTGCCGTCAGCCAGGGGTCGCAGAGCAAGCGGATCGGCGCCCGCTGGTCGATCTCGATGAGACCGAGGCGGCCGCCGTGCTCGACCTGCAAGACGCCGATGCGTTTTTCGCGCACCAGGTGGCGCAGCAGGCCGGGCAGGTCGGTGAACTCGGAGAGCATGCCGTGGATGGTCGGCGGCCCACGCAGGGTGGTGGCCAAGACGCGGTAATAGACCTCGCTGACGGCGAAGGAGTCGATCAGCCCGCGATCCGCCTCGGCGTTGCGCGGGAAGACGTCGTCGAGACTCACCTCCCGCTGTCCCTCCGGGCTCCAGCGATGCGCCGCCTTGGCGCGCCCGTCGGCGAAGAGCAAGAGGTCGGTGCAGTCTTCGTAGTGCAAGGCCATCACGCCGAAGCCGGTGGAGGACCGCTCCACGGCGGCGAGCAGGGCGTGCATGTCGGAGAAGCGAACGTCCACGGCGTCGGCGATCGGCTTCGCCGCGACCCGTGGCAGGATCAAGCGACGCTCGAAGCGGGAGCCGCTCGGATCCTTCCAACCGGAGGGACGATCCACCCGCGGCTTGATGACGATGGAGGCGAGGGCGTCACGCAGGCTGTGGGCGAGATCCGTCGCCGAGCGCCAACGCCGGTCCGGGTCGCGCACCAGGGCACGGTCCACCACCCGGGCGATCGACTCGATCACCTCGGGGTTGACGGCACGCACCGGCGGCATGTCCTTCTCGGCGCGGCGCTGGATTTGGGTTCGTGCGTCGCCGACGTTTTGCGGTAGCCGTCCGGTCAAGGCCTCGAACATCATCATGCCCAGGGAGAAGACATCGGCCCGGCCGTCGATGCCTTGCCGGCCCTCCGCCTGCTCCGGTGCGATGTAGGCGGGGGTGCCAATCACGTAGGGGGGTTGGTTGTCCTCACCCGGGTCCTCGCCTGGCGCGTGCAGGGGCGCGGCGATCCCAAAATCGGTGATCACCGGTTTGAGCCCAGAGGTGAGCACGACGTTCTCCGGCTTCATGTCCCGGTGCACGATGCCGGCGTCGTGGGCGGCGGAGAGGCCGACGCTCAAGGGGTAAAAGATGTGCAGGAAGGTCTTGAGGTCGAGGGGGGCTTTCTGGTCGACGAATTTGGCGAGGGTTTTGCCCTCGAGGTATTCCATCACGATGTAGTGATGCTCGCCCTCGCTGCCAACATCGAAGACCCGCACCACGTTGGGGTGGGTCAACCTGGCCATGAGCTGTGCCTCGCGCACGAAGCGATCCCGGAGGCTCTGGTCTTCGGCCAACAGCGGGTGAATGATCTTGAGGGCGACCGGTACACCCAAGGTGAGGTGTTGGGCCCGGTAGACGGCGCCCATGGCCCCGGAGCCGATCAGCGCGTCGATGCGGCACTTGCCGAGTACGGTGCCGATCATGATCCGGTGGCCCGTCGCGGTCGCAGTCCGCTGACCCGGCCGGTGCCGGTGGTGGAGCGGTTGGCGGCCAATAACTTGTTGAACTGATCGGTGATGCGCACCATCGATGCCTCGAGCTCGTCGATCTCATTGGAGAGGAAGACGTTAGGCAGCGGCTGTGGCTCGGTCCCGACCAACACGCGCTCGAGGGTTTGGAACTTGCCGACGAAGATCCGCAACACCCACTTGACGAAGATGTAGTTGGCGAAGCCCCAAACGAACCCGACCGCGCCGGTTAAAATAACAAAGAGCACAAAGCCAGATTCGAAGGTCGCAAACAGGCGAGCCCATCCCGCAAAGAGCACCCCGCCGATCGCCCCCACCGCGAGCATTGCGAAGAAGATCTTGTACATTGCGGTCATGCCGCCCTCCTGAGGCCCAACTAGGGCCGTTCACGTCTCACCATGGGTTGAGTCTGGCGGGGAGGGCGATCGTTACGCCGGGGGGCTCCATCGAACCCCCCATTATGTCAGCGGAATATCGCGACCCGAACGTCTAATGACAGGTCGGCATCTGATCCTTGAGCAACGCGTTGCGTGCCCGGTTGCGATCCTTCTGCTGCTGCGGGGTTGGCGAGATCGTGTATTGGCCAGCGATCACCGAGTCGACGACGTTCGCCCGGCTCGTCATCCAGGCGGCGGCCTCGCTCTCGACCATGGGCCAGCCGAGAAAGGTGAGGACGTCGTTGTGGCGGTCGAGAAAAGTCTTCTGCCCCCAGAAGAACAGACCGCGCATCACCAGCGGGTCAAAGGCGTAGCCGGCGGCGGAGTAGTAGGCCGGGACGTGCTCCGGGATGAAGATCGGTAGCAGGCTGCCGCCGAGGGGGCTGCGGTTGATGCGCATCAACACCCGACCGGCGCTCGGGGGTGGACCACCGCTCGACCCGCAGGGGCCGTAGCCGAGCTGCCCCGAGAGGTAGCAACCGCGTGCCCGTTGGACCTGCGCCCAGAGCCCGGCCATCGCCATCTCCCACTCCCCGACCTGTTGGGAGAATTGATCCATGGCGGCGAAGGTCACCCCGAGCACGACCTTGGGCGCCTCGTGTGGGATCCCTTCGCCCCGCGCGTTGTTGAGCGCCAACAACCGGGTTGCCTTGGCGCCGGTGGCGCGGGTGAGGGAGACCGCCCGCAGCGCCGGGGCCTTGGAGCGGACGCCGCCGTCGAGCCAGAATCCGGCTTCGCCGTTCGGGCCCTCGAGCCCGGAGTAGACCCGGGTCACTTTCTCCACCAGGGCGGGCAGAACGATCGACGCGAGCACGGCGCTGCCCACGCAGCGGGCCGGCGGCGGCATGCCGGGGAGACGGCAGGCCCGTTCGTCGAGGCCGAGCAGGGTGTTGTTTTCAAAGTCGACGGTCATCGCCACCCGGATCAGATCATTGGCCATGATCAGCTCGCCATAGCTCTCGAGGAACGGCGTGATCACCCGCTCCTCCAAGGGATCGAAGCGGACCATGTTGTCATCATTCTCGAGCAGGTCCCGGAGGTTGCCCTCCTCGACGCACAACACCTTGGTCTCGTCGTTCGCGGTCATCTCCTCCTCGAGCATCGCAAGGGCGCAGGCCTGGGCGGGGCGTGCGGGCAGCGGTCCGGGGCCTAGGTAGGTGTGGAGGTGCGCGAGGGCCGGGTGACCGGCGGGCAAGGTCGCGGGGTCGAGGGTGCTGAAATACAGGTCGACCAATAGGGCGAGTAGGCTGCCGATGCTGGTCCCGGAGGTCACGCCAAAACGCTCCTCCTCCAGGGTGGCGAGCTTGGCCGGATCACCGGCGGCCGCGGCGATCGCCTGCTCCCGGGCGCCGAGCAGGGCAAACAGAAACCCGGCGGAGAAGGCGCCGTTGGCCGAGCCACCGCTCAGGGACAGGGCCGGCCGGCTCGCCCGATCGGTGGTCCCGGTGGGGGGCAGGGTCGGATCGCAGACCCCGCCCGGTCCGGCGTTGCTCGGATCGCACTCGAGGAGCTTGGTGGCGAGCCGCAGCACGTCGAGAAAGGCGTCGTGGTCCGCGGTGGACAGGGGCGTGGCCGCGGTTTGCAGGCTGGTGGTCAGGCGGTAGGCGTAGAAGATCTCGGCGACGTTGGCCAGGGTCAAGGCGGCCTGGGCCTGGTCCGCCGGGTCGGTCAATGCCGTCTCACAGGAGCGCAGGAAGCTCTCGCTGGCGTTGGCGCAGAGGATCCAATGGTCCTGGGGCGTGCCCGGGGCACCGCCGGCGGGCGCCGAGGGATGCGCGAGGCAGGCGCCGAGGGTCTCGAGGCTGGGAAACAGGCTCGGGTCGC
>JAUUZB010000838.1 GCA_030590185.1 Deltaproteobacteria bacterium | reverse complement strand
CGCCAGATCTGGAACTTGACGATGGGACGGCCAAAGGCCTTGCGGTCCCGGGCGTAGGCCACCGCGTCGTCCCACATCAGCTGCATGCCGCCGACCGCGCTGATCGCGGCCACCAGGCGCTCGCCCTGGAAGTTGGTCATGATGTGGTAGAAGCCCATGTTCTCCTGGCCGAGGAGGTAGCGCGCCGGGATGCGACAGTCGTCGAAGAACAGCAGGCCGGTGTCCGAGGACCAGTTGCCCATCTTCTTGAGCGACCCGGAGACGCTGAAACCCTTGGTGTCGGTCGGGAAGGTGAACAGGGAGATGCCACCAAAGCCCTCGTCGCCGGTGCGCGCCGCGAGGGTGATGAAGTCGGCGCGGGTGCCGTTGGTGATCATGGTCTTGGAGCCGTTGATCAGCCAATCGTCGCCGTCGCGCTTGGCCGTGGTGCGCAGGTTGGCCACGTCGCTGCCGGCGTCCGGTTCGGTGATGCCGAGGGCCGCGATCTTCTCGCCCGTCAGGGCCGGCACCAGGAAGATCTCTTTTTGCTCGTCGGTGCCGATCTTGTCGATCACCGGAGTGGCCATTTGGCTCTGCACCAGCATACCCATGATCATGCCGGCGTTACGGGCGTGGGCGAGCTCCTCGGCGTAGGCGGTGACGTACCAGTAGTCGAGGCCGCTGCCCCCGACCGATTCCGGATAGTCGATGCCAAAGAAGCCCATCTCAGCGAACTTGGGGAACAGCTCCCGCGGGTAGATGCCGGCCTCGTCCCACTCGCGGCTGTGGGGGGCGAGCTCCCTCTGGCAGAAGTCGCGGACGGTCTTGCGGAACATCGCGTGGTCTTCGGTAAAGGGCGCGAGGGACACGGGATTCACCTTTTGGATCGAGGGTGGCCCCGGAGCATACCGGGCGTACCACCCCGGCAAAAGACGGCTCGCGACTTGAAAGGCTCACTCGACGTTTGTACAGTGGACGGATGTCCAGTGCACAACCGTCCAGTGATCTGCCCCTCGCCCCCAGCCCCGTCCCGTGGCAGCGCGGCGCTGGGATCCCGAGTTTGCTGGAGCGTTGGCGAGGCGATCCGAAAACTTGGTCCAACGTGGTGCTGCACGAGGAGCTCCCGGCCGTGCCGGCTAACCTCGCGGCGATACCGCCGAGCCTCGACACGCGGGTGGCGCGGGCCCTGGCCGCACGCGGGATAACAGAGCTCTATGCCCACCAGGCCGAGGCATTCGAGCTCGCCAGGGCAGGCCGCGATCTCGTCATCTCCACCCCAACGGCCTCCGGCAAGAGCCTGTGCTACAACCTGCCGGTCCTCGATGCCCTGGCCCGCGACCCGGGCGCCCGGGCGCTCTACCTGTTTCCGACCAAGGCACTCTCCCGCGATCAGGAGGAGGCGTTGCGCGCCTCGTTGGCCGCCGCTGAGATCGACTGCGGCGCCATCACCTACGACGGGGACACCCCCGGTGACGCGCGGCGGGCGGCACGGCAGGGGGCCGGCGTGCTGTTGACCAACCCAGACATGCTGCACGCCGGGATCCTACCGCACCACGCCGCCTGGGCGCGGGTGCTGTCGAGCCTGCGCTACGTGGTGATCGATGAGCTGCACACCTACCGGGGCGTCTTCGGCTCCCACCTCGCCAACGTGCTGCGCCGCCTGCTCCGCATCGCGCGGTTCCATGGCTCGGACCCAACCTTCATCTTCGCGTCGGCCACCATCGGCAACCCGGCCGAGCACGCCGGCCGGATGCTTGGCCGCGAGGTCGCCCTGGTGGACCAGAGCGGTGCGCCACAAAATCCGCGTACGGTGTTGGTCTACAATCCGCCGGTGGTCAACGCCGAGCTCGGGATCCGGCGCAGCTACATCAAAACCGCGGTCGACCTGGCCGGGGATCTCGTCGGGGCCGGGGTGCCGACCCTGGTCTTTGGCCAGAGCCGTAACAACGTCGAGGTGATGCTCAAGTACCTGCGCGATCGACTCGCCCCGCAGGGGATCCCGCCTGAGCGGATCGTGGCCTACCGCGGCGGCTACTTGCCCGGCACCCGGCGGCGGCTCGAAGCGGAGCTGCGCGCCGGGGAGATCAGCTGCGTGGTCGCCACCAACGCCCTCGAGCTCGGCATCGACATCGGCAGCCTCGACGCGGTGGTCTGCGCTGGCTACCCGGGCTCGGTCGCCGCGCTGTGGCAACGCTTTGGCCGCGGTGGCCGACGGGGCAAGCGAAGCCTGGCGGTGTTGGTCGCCTCGAGCGCGCCGCTCGATCAGTACTTTGCCAACCGCCCGGACCAGCTGCTCTCGGCGCCCATCGAGCAGGCCCGCATTGATCCGGACAACGTCGAGATCCTGGTGCAGCATCTCAAGTGCGCCGCCTTTGAGTTGCCGGTGCGGGACGGCGAGACCCTCGGTGACCTACCGGCCGAGTCGGTGCGAGAGGCGATGGGCTTCTTGGGTCAACACGGCATCGTGCACCCGACGAAGAATGACGACGGCGCCACGGTCTTCCACTGGTCCACCGCCGCCTATCCCGCCAACCACGTCTCCCTGCGCAGCGTCGGCTGGGACAACGTGGTGGTGATCGACGTTTCCTGCGACACCAACATCGCAGAGATGGATTGGCGTTCGAGCCACACCATGCTCCACGAGCAGGCGATCTATCAGCACGAGGGTCGACAGTATCAGGTCGAGCGCCTCGACCACGAGAACCACAAGGCCTTCGTGCGGCCGGTGCGCTCCGATTATTTCACCACCGCCATGACCCACACCGCGGTGTCGGTGATCGACAGCGCGGCACGCGACCGCCTCGACTCGTCCGGGGGGCTGTGGGCCGAGAGCGGCGAGGTCAGCGTGGTGCAGAAGGTGGTCGGCTTCAAGAAGATCAAGTTCTACACCCACGAGAACACCGGCTACGGCGAGGTGCACCTGCCGGAGATGGAGATGCATACCACCGCCGTCTGGCTCACCTTTGGGAACCGCGTCATCGTGGCCCAGGGCGTGCCGCGTCCGCAGGCCCTCGACGCCCTGCGCGGGTTGGCCAACGCCCTGCACACCGTGGCCGCGGTTGGCCTGATGATCGATCCGCGGGATCTCGGTTGCACGGTGGAGGAGCAGGACAGCCCGGGGGCCGGGTACGACCCTTCGGTCTATCTCTTCGACCGGATCCCGGGCGGGGTGGGGTTGGCCCCCCGGATCTATGCCGACCGGCGCACGGTGCTGGAGCGGGCGGCGCAGCTCATGCGCAGCTGCGGCTGTGACGACGGTTGTCCCGGCTGCATCGGACCGCAGGCCGGCGTGGCCAACGTGGATCGAAAGCGGATCGCCATCGGCCTATTGCGGGACGTGGGGGTCCGGTGAGCCTGGCGCGTCAACTGGCGCGGCTCGCTGACGCCGGGCCGGGGACGCGGGGGATGGAGGGTTGTCTCGATTCTGCCGATGGCGCCGCGGGTGTCGATTTGT
>JAUUZB010000651.1 GCA_030590185.1 Deltaproteobacteria bacterium | reverse complement strand
GTGAACCCTGGATTCTGAACTTCTCGCCCGCCGCGTCGCAGACCTGGCCGCCGACCGCAAAGCTCTCGAGATCGTGATCATCGACCTGCGCGGACGCGTCAGCTACACCGACTTCGTAGTGATCGCCTCAGGCACCAGCGACCGGCACGTCAACGCAGTCGCCGAGCTGGTCAGCGGGACCCTCAAGCAAGAGGAGGGCATCCGCGCCCTCGGGCAGGAGGGCCTGCGGGAAGGCCAGTGGGCCTTGATCGACTTTGGCGACGTGATCCTGCACGTCTTCCACCAATTCACCCGAGAGGTCTACAACCTCGAGGAGCTCTGGGGAGACGCCCCTCGCCTGCCGTTCGAAGCCGACGGGGCCCGCGCCGGCAGCAGCTCCTGAGCCGCCGAGTGCTCCGCTATCGCCTTCTCTGCGTCGGCCGCCGCGCCCGCGATCCCCTGCTCGACGCCGCCGATGATTACCTCGGGCGACTCGGCCGCTACGCCAAGGTCGAGTTGATCCGGATCAAGGACAGCGACCGGGCCAGGGAGGCGACCCTGCTCGCGGCCAAGCTCGATCCCAACGAGCGCCTGATCGCCCTCGACGAGCGCGGTGAGCAACTGAGCACCCGTCAGCTCGCCAAGCGCGTCGAGGCCTGGCAGCGGCTACCGCAACCACGGGTCGCCCTGTTGATCGGCGGCGCCGACGGCCTCGACCGCGATCTGACCGACCGCGCCCACGAAACCCTGGCGCTATCACGCCTCACCCTTCCCCACCGCCTGGCCCTCGCCTTGACCTGCGAGCAGCTCTACCGGGCCCACACCATCCTGCGCGGCGAGCCGTATCACCGCGACTAGTGATTGACGCCCAGCGGACCGTGCGCTAACCAAGCCTAGATGTCTGAACCCAGCTCAAAACGTGAGTATCTGCGCCGCGCCATCAGCGCGGAGTTCAGTGTCCGCGACGTCGATGACGTGATGGGCGGCGAGCTCCTGTTTGATTCGGTCGATATCTCGGAAGGCGGCGCTTTTTTGCGCTCGGACTATCTGCTGGAGCTCGGCGATCAAGTGGAGGTCACCTTCACCCTCAGCACCAGCCCGGAGCCGATCACCGTGCGGGCGCGGGTCGCCTGGGTCACCAAGCGCAGCTCCCTCAAAGGTGACGCCGGGATGGGCCTCGAGTTCGTCGATGTCGACGAGGCTAGCCGCAAGGCGATCGATCAGTTCGTGCACCGGCAGCAGGGCTGAGACCCGGCCGCTGGGCCGCCCCCTAGTTAGCTAGAAGTTGCAGTCGGTGCCGCACACGGCGTACTGGTCGTCGCTGAGCTCCGCCTGGGTGCAACAGAAGTCGCCACCGAACGTGCTGTCCCCTGAGCAATAGAGGTTGCCGGCCACGTTGTCGCCCGCGCAGTGCACCCGGCACTTGGCGGCCACGCAGGCCAGGCCGGGGCCGGTCGTGGACTGCTGTGCCCGGCACGGAGTCGGGGACACCGGGTCGCAAGCGTCCCCCACGGCGGCGGCACCGACGTAGGTATCGATGCAAACGAGGCGCGTGCCATCGGCCGTGCCCCCCACCTCCGTGCAGTAGCGCGGGGCGCCGGGCAGACTGCCGCAGGTATCCGTATAGTCGGTGGTGGACCACGGAATCTCACAACCATCGAGACAGGCGTTGACGCTGGCGCTCATGGCAACACAGACATCACCGGAGGCGCAATCGTCGACCTCGGTGGCCCGCGTGCAATCGTCCCCGTCGAGACAAACCCCCTGGTAATAATGGCATCGGCAGGTGCCGTCGTCGTCGTTGCGACGAAATTGGCCGGTGGGACAGCTGCTCGTCTCGCAGGAGTCTCCGGCCACCAGCACCGGCTTGCAGTATTGTGCCGCTCCGCAACCGGCGATGGTGAAATACTGAGAACACTGGGTGCGACAGGCAAACCCCTCGCAGGTGCGCTTCTCCGCGCATTGATCGTCGAGGGTGCAGGATTCACCCTCGGCCAGGGACTCCACCGGAATGCACTTGCCGGCCCGGCAGGAATATTCCTCGTAGCATTGGTCGGCCTCGTTGCAGGGATGTTCGTCTTCCTCCCAGGCCAACATCAAGGAGCAGCCGGCGAGCAGCAGCCCGGCCGCCATGGCCGGGACGAAAAGGGTGATGGGCAGGCTCAATCGCATTCGACCTCCCACTCAGAAAGAGAACCGGGCGCTGGCGGCTACCCCGTCGTGGAACGGCGCGATCCCCAGACTCAAGCCTTGGCTCTCGGAGACCACGTCCGCCGCGGACGGGGCCGGTTCCCAGACGAGGATTAGAATCGTGCCGACGACCAAGACCGCCGCACCGGCGAAGAAGAGCCCGTCCCCGACGCCGGCGAGCACCTGGCCGCTACTCTTGAGTGATTCGAACTCATCGGTCTGCTGGGGGACGCCTTCGACGTCGCCCCCGGTGAAGTCGGAGTGCACGCCCGAGGCGGCGCCCCACAGCGCTCCGCCGACTCCCATCATCACGGCGCCGGTGCCGATCACCGAGCCGGCCACCACCATTTTATAGGTGGTGCACTTCATGCCACCGCACATGGCCGAGGCGGCGTGACCGAGCCCGCCGTGCTGTTCGGCATCGTAGTCCGGGTCGCCGGGTTGCGGGCCGAGGGCCTCCCGGCTGAACTCCTCGGCGAAGAAAGCGCCGATCTCCTTGGCGTAGGGCTCGGTCTCCGAGGCGTAGGGGAACGCTTGATCGGCTCTTTTGATCAGCTTCTGGCGGTTGAGGTCGTACAGGTGTGCGGTCACCTTGACCAGCTCCCCGTCGAGCTGAACCTCACCGATGAACAGGTGGTCGACGTTGAGCATGACCCCGAGCTGGTCGAGGGCGTCGACCATCGCCGGCGAGGGCTCTGCATCGCCGAGGCCGGCGAGAGCTTGCTCCACCAGACCGTCGTAATCAGCGAAGTTGGTCGTCGATTTGAGCTCGGCGGTCTCGGCGGTCTCGGCGCTGCCTCGGACGTTCAACATCTTGCCCCAGTCGCGGTAGCTATCCTTGACCAGGCGCACGTAATGTCCGCCTTCGGTGATCTCCGGAACCAGCGTTGGGGTGACGCCGCGAAAGCGACCATCGATGTAGATCTGCGCATAGGAGGGCGTCGAGGACAGGGACAAATCGCCCGCTGGCCGCCGGGCCAGGTTCTTGCGGGCCTTGTCGAAGACCTCGCGCATGCCCGGGTTGAAAATCCGGGGGTCTGGCTCGACGTCTGGGTAGAGGGCGATGGCCTGGGCGAGTCGCTTGGCGCCGGTTTTCTCCTCACCCCGTAAGATGTGGCTGGCGCCGAGCAGCATCAGCCCATCGGCGACCCTTTTGAAATCGGTCACCGACGCGGCGTGGCGCTCATACTTGCTCAGGGCGGTATTGAGGTGTTCGACCGCCGGGTCGAGATCGAGCGACTCGAACGCCTCCCGACCCTTGATCAGCAGACTGTCGGCGGTCTCAAAGGCGTCGGTAGCCCGGTCGGCATTCGGACTGCCGAGGGTCTCGGCGAGGTTGATGACCGCATAGCGCTCATCCGCCTCGAACTCGGCGCGCACGAAATGAGCCACGAAGCCCGCGGCCTTGTCGGAGCCAGCACCAACCCCACGAACCAGGGTAGCGATTCGAGTTTCGGCGGTCGCCACACCGGGGGTGGCCAGGCCCAACACTACAATCACCCCGAGGAAAAGGGGCGCGAGAGTCGCAGGCGCAGCGTGTACCTGTCGCATGGGGAACGAAAAAATACCTTTAGCAAGCGTAGTTACGCTAACATCGAACAACGATCGGTTCAAGGAAACTGACCCAGGGGCAAGGGGGGCGGCTCGGTCCGAGGGTTTTCGATTGACACCATGGGGTGCTCGGAGCCACCTTGGGTGCCCATGCTACGCATCCTCATCGTCGGCGCCCTGATCTTTCTAGTCTGGCGCCTGTTGACCAAGCGAGCCTCGCTGCGCACCGCCCACGATCCCCGAGCGATGCCCGGGCCCGCCGCGCTCACCCCGCACCAGGTGCTCGGGGTGGGCCCCCGCGCCTCGCTCGAGG
>JAUUZB010000837.1 GCA_030590185.1 Deltaproteobacteria bacterium | reverse complement strand
GTCCCCCGCCTCGAGCTCGTCGTCAGAGCCCTCTTGCTCCTCGGGTGACTCTTCCCCGGGGCGTTTCTTCTTCGCCCGTGACCACACCGCCGTCGCGGCGAGCGGGGCGCCAGCGCCGGACTGGGGTTTGACAGGTGGCGAGTTGCCTCGCTTGCCCTTGGGCAATTTGTGGCCACTCCGGCCCTTGGCGGATTCCCAGCCCGTCCCGGCCCCCTCATCCTCCTCGACCGGGCTGGCGCGCTCGTCCGCCATCCCAGGCGGTGGCGTCACCACCGTCTCGTGGTTCCTCGCACCCTCGTCGGCGCGAACCTCGGCCAGCGGGATCTCCGCTCTGGTCACCTCCCGTTGCTTTAGAAATAGACGCAGCGCCCGCCGCTCGGCGCCATCGAGCTCCACGAACGTCCACTCCATCCCATCGGGAAGGCCATCGTCGTAGCCTGGGCTGCCCGCCTCGTTCGTCCATGCCACGCCGGCGCGACAGCGCACCTCGGGTTTATCGCTTCGGACCGAGAGCCACAGCCGGAGCTCGAGCTCGGTACCCTTCGACTCGACCGGCGTGCCCGCGACGAAGAATCCGTGCTCGTTGATGTTCGTCGTCTTCCAATTGCAGGATCTCCCGTCGGCGCGGGTGACGCGCGCTGCAACAATGATTCGGTCCGCACCCCAGCGGCTCTTGGGAGGGCCACTGGACGGACCGGTATCCTGCTGCCCTCTCTTCTCGACCTCGATGAGCTGCTCCGCCCCACACAGCAGATCATCCGTCGAGCCTGACCAATCCGATGGAATGCCGACACCTCCTGGTCGAACCACTCAGGTTCCGCCCCCGGCCTGCCCATTATACACCGCGGGAACCGATCCCCTAGCCGTACGCACCTCGGGCCCAGGAACCTGGCGCGGGGACTGGAGACGACGTCCGAATCTGAGCGATACTCAACCCAGGCATGCAGGCAATCGACAAATACCTACCGGCGGCGGGAAAAGTCAGCGACTGGGAGTTTGCTGATCAGCACCCGTCGGCGGTGCTCCTGTTCGAGGTCGATATTGACCGCGCCAAAAAGCGTGCGGTTCTTCGCTCCGGCACCGGCGTCGGCAAAATCCCCACTCTGCTCGTGATCGATGACGACGCCACGAACCTGCAGCTCATCGAGCAGGCCTTTCAGAAGGAGTTCAGGGTACTCGGGGCCAACAATGGGCCGGAGGGCATCGAGGTGGCGCTGCGTGCCCATCCGGACGTGGTGGTCTGCGAGCAGCGATTGACGGGGACGACCGGCACGCAGCTGCTGACCCGTATCGCCCAGCTCGTGCCAGAGGCGATCCGGGTGTTGGTGACCGCCCGCTCCGACTACGAGATTCTGGTGGAGGCGATCAACGTCGCCAAGGTTCACCATTATATTGAGAAGCCGGTGGTCCCGGGGGAGCTCAAATCCACGGTCGACTCCCTGTTGCGCGCCCGGGGTCCGATCCGTGTGCCGGGAAGCCGCCGGCCTCGGCCCGCCACCCGCGAGCTGCGGCCACGGCTCGAGTATCGCATTGCGGAGTTGCTCAAGCCGGAGGACAGCCTGTGGACTGATCAGCCGATTTGTCTAGGCCGCTCCCAGCGCAATGATATCGAGGTCGCCGATCCATCGGTCTCCAACCGGCATGCCCACTTGAGTCCGGTGGACAATCTCATTTGGATTAGCGATCTGGACTCCAGCAATGGCACGAGCGTCAATGGTATCCGCCTCACGCCCCATCGCCCCGTGCGGCTGAACTGTGGCGATGAGATCTGTTTCGGCCGAGTTTTCGTCCGCTTTCACCTGCCCCACGGCTTCTACGATTTTCTCAACAGGCTCCTCGGCGGCGGTTGACCATCACAGATTCTCCTACGCATACAGCGCTTCGATCTCGCTCCCGTACATCTCGTTCACGACGCGTCGTTTGATCTTCATCGTCGGGGTCAGCTCCCCGCTGTCGATGGCAAACTCCGCCGGCAGGATGTGAATCTTCTTGATGGTCTGTACCCGGGCGAGCTGTTTGTTGATCTCCTCGACCTGGGCAAAGACGTGGCCTCGGAAGGTCTCGCAGGTCGACGCCTCAGCGACAGTCGCGACCGGACAGCCAATCTCCTTGGCGATGGTGGGGAATTTCTCTGGATCGAGGGTGAACAGGGCGGAGAGGAATTTGCGCCCGTCGCCGACGACCACCGCCTGGCTGACCGCGGGGATTGCCAGGAGTAGGTTCTCGATCACCTGGGGAGCGATGTTCTCACCGCCGGCGGTGATCAGGAGATCCTTTTTGCGGCCGGTGATCTGCAAAAAGCCTTCGTGGTCGATGGAGCCGAGATCTCCTGAGTGCAGCCAACCCTCCTCATCGATGGTCTCCCGGGTGGCCTCCTCATTCTTGTAGTACCCCTTGAAGACGTGGCGGCCGCGCATGCAGACCTCACCATCATCGGCGGTTTTGAACTCGCCGCCGGGTAGGCATGGCCCGGCCTTGGCGGTGCGGTAGTGATCGGGAAGGGAAAAGGTCGCCGGCCCCGTGCACTCGCTCATGCCGTAGACCTCATAGATGGGAAGGCCCAGGGAGAGGAAAAACTCGAGGGTGCTCTTGGAGATTGGGGCCGCCGCCGTGTATTGGCCCACGACCCGGTCGAGTCCCAGTGCCACCTTGACCTTGGAGAAGACCAGCTTGTCGGCGAGGCCGTATAGAAACGGTTTGTTCCGCCCGGCCTGCTCGGCGTACCCCCCCGCGAGTCCCAGGCCGCGTGCCCAGGCCCCGATCTTCTTCTTGAGCGGCGAGTTCTGTGCGGCCCCTGCTGTGATCTTGGCTTGGATCTTCTCCCAGACCCTAGGTACGGCGAGAAAGATCGTGGGCCTCACCTCCCGCAGGTTGTCACCGAGCTTCTCGAGGCTCTCGGCGAAATAGCTACAGCCGCCGATGCCCATCGGGCAGTGCAGCGAGACGACCTGCTCGGCGATGTGACTCAGCGGCAGGTAGCTCAGGGCGACGACCTCGAAGTCGCGCGTCCCGTGCTTGCGCTCCCAACTGTCCTGCAGGCTGTTCACCAGAATTTCCGAGGTCCACACGATGTTGTCGTGGGTGATCATCACCGCCTTGGGGTCCCCGGTGGTCCCGGAGGTGTAGATCAAGGTGCAGACGTCGTCCGAGGCCTGCGCTTTGATCCGCTCCTCGAGCTCTGACTCCGGCAGCTCCCTGCCGAGCGCCAAAAACTCCTCCCAACTGTAGACGTCCTCGTCAGGGTCGCTGCCGTACATGAGGACCAGCGCCTTGAGCTTCGGAAGACCGCTGCGAATCTTCTTGAACTTGGCGAGCTGCTCCGCGTCCTCGACCACCGCGACCGCAGCATCGCTGTGGTCAGCGACGTACCGACACTGCTCGGGCGTGTTGGTGGTGTAGATACCAGCCGGTTGGCCGCCGGCGTAGATGGCGC
>JAUUZB010000116.1 GCA_030590185.1 Deltaproteobacteria bacterium | reverse complement strand
GTATGTGGACTTCCCCAGCGGCAACAACACCATGAAGGATTATTGCGACTACGTGCGCAACGATCTCATGGGCGTTACCCGCGAGGACCTCGTTGCCAACATCGCGCGCCACGTCGACAGCAGTGTGCATCTGTTCGAGAAGTGGGGCCTCCCGATCTGGACGGACAAAGAAGGCAAGTACGTCCACGAGGGTCGATGGCAGCTGATGATCAACGGTGAGTCCTACAAGATCATCGTAGCTGAGGCGGCCAAGAACGCCCTCGGCACCGACAACATCTATGAGCGCGTTTTCATCACCGGTCCGTTGATGGACGGTGACCGCTGCATCGGCGCGGTGGGCTTCTCCATCCGCGAAAACAAGTTCTACGTGTTCAAGGCCCGCGCCACCCTCGCCGCCATGGGCGGCGCCGTTGGCGTGTTCAAGCCCCGCTCCTCTGGCGAGGGTGCTGGTCGCGCTTGGTACCCGCCGTTCAACAGCGGTGCCTCCGCGTACTTCACCATCGTGGCTGGCGCTGAGATGACCTGCCAAGAGGTTCGGTTCATCCCGGTCCGCTTCAAGGACGCCTACGGCCCCGTCGGTGCGTGGTTCCTGCTGTTCAAGGCCCGTGCAGAGAACGCCGATGGCGAAGTCTACATGCAGACCCGTCGTCCCGAGCTCGACAACTGGCAGCCCTACGGCAAGGTGAAGCCCGTTCCGGCCAACCTGCGTAACTACCTGATGCTGCTCGACGTCATGGAAGGCAAGGGCCCGATCTACATGCGTACGGACTTGGCGATGCAAGCCATCGCCGAAGAGTACAAGGACGATCCCAAGGCCTACAAAAAGAAGCGCAAGGAGCTCGAGGCTGAGGCCTGGGAAGACTTCCTGGACATGACGATTTCGCAGGCTCTGCTGTGGGCCGCGAACGACGTCTTCCCGGAGGAGAAACCCTCCGAGATCGCCGCTGCCGAGCCGTACTTCATCGGCTCCCACTCCGGCGCCTCCGGTGCTTGGGTCTCCGGTCCCAAGGACCTGGCTCCCCCCGAGTATTTCTGGGGCCACGACCAGCTCACCACGACCACGAGCTTGTTCGCGGCGGGCGACGCCTCTGGCGCCTCCTCCCATAAGTTCTCCTCGGGCTCCCACGCCGAGGGGCGCATCACCGGCAAGTCCATGGTGCGTTACCTGGTGCAGGACAAGCCAGCTCACGGCAACGTCGACGCGGCCACCATCGAGAAGATGAAGGAAGCGATCTTCAAGCCCCTGATCACGTATGCAGAGGCCCAGGACAAGTCCACGCAAGAGGACATCAATCCTGGCTACATCGTGCCCAAGATGTTCATGATGCGGCTGCAAAAGCTCATGGACGAGTACGCGGGCGGCGTCACGGCGCAGTTCATGACCTCCGAGGTCAACCTGAATCGTGCCCTCGAGCTGCTCAAGCTGCTCAAAGAGGACTCGGCTCTGCTCGGCGCCGCCGACCTCCCCCAGCTCATGCGGGCCTGGGAGAACACCCACCGCATGTTCCAGGCGGAGGCCCACGTGCGTGCCATGTTGTTCCGTGACGAGACTCGTTGGCCCGGATATTACTTCCGGACCGACAAGCCGAAGATGGACAAGGATTGGCTCTGCTTCGTCAACGTCAGCTACAACGCGACGAAGGACGAGTGGGATGCGAAGAAGGTGGGGATGAAGTACCTCTTCGCCTAGGATCTCCGTCAGAGGGGCGTCCGCGAGGGCGCCCCAGCGTCGGAGTACGTGAGTTCTGCTAGCTAGTATGCTATCGCGCCCCAGGTACCCTGAAGTCTAGGGTGCCTGGGGCCGATTTTTATGTGCTCAACGAGAATTGCGACTAGCCTATTATGACCCGCGACGTCCCGACCCACTGTCCGCATTGCGGCGACAAGCTCAAGAAATTCGAAATGCCGGCCGATGCCGGCTTTGACAGCCCGTACCAGTTGGCCTGTTTCAACAACGACTGCAGCTATTATCGCGAGGGCTGGGATTGGATGGCCGAGAAGTATGAGGTCAAGACCTCATACCGCTATCGCGTCGATCCCACCACCGGCGGTGCATCACCGCTGGCAGTCTGGTCGGAGACCGCGATCGTCGATCACATCATTGATTATGATGATGATGAGGATGACGGTCGGAACCCCGGCCCATAGTCAGGGGTGTGATCCAATGACGCGCAAGGATTCCAAGACCGCCTCCGCCAGCCTCCCCGATGCCATGAAAGGCAGGCGTCAGCTCGGCGACGCTGACGAGTTTACCTTTGGCTGCCACTCGGGCGTTCCCTGCTTCAATGACTGCTGCCACGACGTCAACATTCTGCTGACCCCGGTCGACATCCTCAAGCTGTCGCGGGCCGCTGGGATGAGCACCACCGATTTCGTCGACGAGCGCACCCTCAAGCCGATCACCAAGGAGCTCCACCTGCCGGTGTTGATGCTCAGAATGGGCGACGACGAGGACAAGGCCTGCCCGTTCCTTACCGAGAAGGGCTGTGGCGTGTATGGCGAGCGGCCCTGGGCCTGCCGCATGTATCCCATCGGCATGGGCATCCCCCCGGCGCGCGCCGGAGAGGAGCCGGAGCCGGTTTACTTTCTCCTCGAGGACGACTTCTGCAAGGGCCACGCCGAGGCCGGTGCCTGGACCGTCGAGAAGTGGCGGGCCGACCAGGGGATCGCCGAGCGGGAGAAGCTGGAGTCTGGCTACCGGTAGCTGGTCTCGCACCCGTTCTTCATTGGCGGCCAGCGACACCTGAATCCCAAGGGCATGGAGATGTTCTTCATGGCCTTCTACGACCTCGACAGCTTTCGTCGCTTCATCCTCGAGAGCAGCTTCAGTGACCGCTTCGTGCTCGAGGCGGATTTTCTCGATTCCATCCGCACCGACGACGAGGCTCTATTGGAGTTCTCGGCCCGTTGGCTGCGTTACGCATTGTTTCAGGAACCCACCATGACGGTGCGCGAAGACGCACCGAACGCCGGAGGTAAAAAATGACCTCGTCAAATCCACTGCTCGTTGTTGGAGCGGGGATCGGCGGCGTGACCGCGGCCCTCGAGGCAGCGGAAGCCGGCCGTGACGTGATTCTGGTCGAGCGCGAGCCCAACATCGGCGGGCGCGTGCTGCGCATTCACAACTACTTCCCCAAGATGTGCCCCCCCTCCTGCGGTATGGAGATCAACACCCGCCGCCTGGAGCGCAATCCGCGGATCCGCGTTTGCATGCAATCGGAGGTGACGTCGACCGAAAGAGCCGGCGCGGGCTGGAAGGCCACCGTCACCACGGCGCCGGCCTACGTGAACGACAAGTGCACCGCCTGCGGCGAGTGCGCCAAGGTTTGTCCGGCCAAGATCCCGGATGCCTTCAACCTCGGCATGAGTGAGACCACCGCCATTCGGCTACCGAACCCCGATGCCTGGCCGGTACGTTTCACCCTCGACCGCTCCGCCTGCCCAGACGGCTGCAAGAAGTGCGTTGAGGCCTGCACCTACGACGCCATCGATCTCGACGCCAAGCAAGCGGCGGAGACCTTCGAGGTCGGCGCGGTGGTGATGGCCACTGGTTGGAAACCGTACGAGCGGGCCAACCTCACCGAGCTCGGCGGCGATCTAGACGACGTGATCCAAAACGTCGAGATGGAGCGCTTGGCCTCCCCAAGCGGCCCCACCGGCGGCAAGATTGAAAAGCCGTCCAACCACGAGGCGCCCAAGAGCGTGGCCTTCGTGCAGTGTTCCGGCTCACGGGACGTCAACCACCTGGCCTACTGCTCCGGCATTTGCTGCCTGGCCTCACTCAAGCAGGCCACCTACGTAAAAGAGCAGCTGCCCGACGCCACGGTCACGATGTACTACATCGACCGGCGCACCCCGGGCCGCAATGAGGACGTCTTGGTCAAGGTGGCCGCCATGGAGGGGGTCGAGCTGATCAAGGGCAAGGTCGGGAAAATCGAGAGTGCCGATGACGGCGGCCTGCAGCTGCGGGTCGAGGACGTCGAGGCTGGCAAGTTGATCGAGGCCAAGGCGGATCTGGTGGTGCTCGCCACCGGCATGGTCCCGAACATCGGCAAGGCCAACCCGTTTGGCCTCAAATGTGACGACGATGGCTTCGGCCTCGACGACGCGGAGCGCGGGCTGTTCGTTGCCGGCGTCAGTCGCCGCCCAGAGGATGTGGCCGCCACCGTACGGGACGCCACCGGCGCCGCAGCCAAGGCAATCGTAGCGGCCGGAAGGAGTGCGTGATGGAAAAGCTGAGCGTATATCTCTGCACCGGATGCGACATCGGTAAGGCGCTGACCTGTGACGACCTCGAGGAGGTCTGCACCGAGAGCGGCGCCGGATCCTTCACCACCCACCCCTGCCTGTGCAACGAGGAGGGGGTTGATCTGATCAAAAAGGCGATCGACGCCGACGAGACGGACGGCGTGGTGATCGCGGCCTGCTCCCACCGGGCCAAGATCAGTGAATTTACCTTCGACGCCACCAAGGTCCAGGTCGAGCGGGTCTGCCTGCGCGAGCAGGTGGCCTGGACGCACCCCCACGGCGACGAGGACACCCAGATGCTGGCGGCGGATCTGCTGCGCATGGGTCTGGCCAAGGCGGCCGACATGAAGGTGCCGCTCCCCATGGAGGAGGAGATCGACCGCACGGTGATGGTGGTCGGAGGCGGGCTCGCCGGCCTCAACGCTGCCCAGGCGGCGGCCGGCATGGGCCACCCCGTGGTGGTCTTGGATAACACCGACGAGCTCGGTGGCTACATGCGCGGCGTCAAAGATCTGATACCAGAGGAGCCTCCCTACGATCAGGTCCATCCCAATAAAATCGGGGAGCTGGTGGCGGCGGTCGAGGGCAACTCGAACGTCAAGGTTCACTTCAGCGCCAGGATCAAAAAGATCGACGGGCAGCCCGGGCAGTTCGCGGTCGAGCTCGAGAGCGGCGAGACCTTCATGGTAGGCGCCATCGTGCAGGCCACCGGCTCGCGGCCGTACGACGCCAGCAAGCTCGAGCACCTCGGTTACGGCAAGTCGCCCATCGTGATGACCAGCAACGAGCTGGAAAAGATGTTGGTCGAGGGGGCGCTCATCCGTCCCTCCGACAAGCAGACCCCCAGGCGGGTGCTGTTCATCCAGTGCGCCGGCTCGCGCGACGAGGCGCACCTGCCGTACTGCTCCGGCGAGTGTTGCGCCACCAGCCTCAAGCAGGTGGCCGTCATCAAACGCGATTTCCCAGAGGTGGAGACCTCGGTGGTCTACCGGGACCTGCGGGCCCCGGGGCAGCTCGAGCATTTCTATCTGGGCGTGCAGGAGCAATCCCAGGCGATGTTTTCACGGGGCGTGGTTGAGTCGGTGAGCGGCAACGGCAACGGGCCACTGACCATCAAGCTCAGCGAGAGCCTGCTCGGCGACGACGTGGAGCTCGAGGCCGATCTGGTGGTGCTCGCCACCGGCATGGTCCCGAACTCCGCCGATAGTGAGGCGATCCGCCAGCTGCGTGACGCCAAGGTCCGGCTCGAGAAGAAGGAGTCCGATACCCAGGTCAAGCTGGCCGAGGAGACCATCGAGCAGCTCAAGCACCACGAGGGGACCCACATTCTCAACTTGACCTATCGTCAGGGACCAGACCTGCCGATGCTCAAGTACGACTTCCCGGACTCCCACTACATCTGCTTCCCCTACGAGACCCGGCGAACCGGCATCTACGCCGCCGGCACGATGCGGGCGCCGATGGATGCCGCCCAGGCGGCCGAGGACGGCTGGGGCGCGGCCATGAAGGCGGTGCAGTGCATCGAGGCCGCCACCCGCGGCGAAACGGTGCACCCGCGCGCCGGCGATCAGGGCGTGGCCGAGTTCTCCCTGCAACGCTGCACCCAGTGCAAGCGCTGCACCGAGGAATGTCCCTTTGGCGCCATCAATGAGGACGAAAAGGGAACCCCGGAGTACAACCAGCTGCGCTGCCGGCGCTGCGGCATCTGCCTGGGTGCTTGCCCCGAGCGGATCATCTCCTTCCCCGACTTCTCGGTGGCGGCGGTCTCCAACATGGTCAAGGCCATCGAGGTGCCCGAGGAGGACGACGAGAAACCGCGGATGGTCGCCTTCATGTGCGAGAACGACGCCATCCCGGCCCTCGACGAGGCGGCGGCCCGCGGCATGAAGTGGAATCCCTGGATCCGCATCATCCCCATGCGCTGCCTCGGTGACATGAACACGGTCTGGATAGCCGACGCCCTGTCCGGCGGCATCGACGGCGTCATGTTGATCGGCTGCAAGCACGGCGACGACTACCAGTGCCACTACATCAAGGGTTCAGAGCTGGCCAACACCCGGATGTCGAACGTTCAAGAGACCCTGGAGCGGCTGGCGCTCGAGTCGGAGCGGATCAAGATCGTCGAGTTGTCGCGCAACGAGTTTGAGCGCATCCCGGCGTTGTTCGAGGAGTTCGCCGAGACCATCGAAGAGGTTGGGCCGAACCCGTACAAGGGGTGGTGACGAGATGGTAGCATCGGCAGACGTGGCGCTGCGCGAGTCCCAACAGCTTCAGGCCGGCGGGGGAGAGGCCTCGGTTCTAGCCAGGCGACGCTTCCGGGGGGATCTCATCTCCCGGGGTGGTGCCACGGCGAGCCGCTGCTTTCAGTGCGCGACCTGTAGCAGCGTCTGTGAGCTCTCCACCAACGACCACCTCTTCCCGCGCCGCCAGATGCTCCTGGCGCAGTGGGGGATGGAGGCGGCCATCGCCGCTGACCCGGCGATCTGGCTGTGCCATCAGTGCAACGACTGCTCCGTGCGGTGTCCCCGTGACGCCCGTCCCGGGGACGTCATGCAGACCCTGCGCAGCAAGACGGTGGAGGCGGTGGCCACGCCGCGCGCCTTCGGGCGGTTGGTGGCCATGGCGGCCTACACCTGGCCGGTGTTGCTCGGTGTGCCGGTCGCCATCTGGGTGTTGCTGGTCGGCCTCACCACGGGTTTCGTGCCCGGGGAGGGACCGCTGATCTACGAGACCGTGGTGCCCCATTGGCTGATCTACGTCGTGAATTTCCCGGCCACCGCTTTCGCCGCCGTCCTCTCGTTGGTCGGGGCGCGCAAGCTCTGGCGGATGTGGGGACGCGGGGTGACCCGCCGCGGCAACTTCTGGAGGGAGCTCATCGGGGCGAGTATCGACATCATGCTCCACCGGCGCTTCAGCTCCTGCGAGACGGCCCGACCCCGCAAGCGCGGCCACTTCCTGTTGTTCTGGGGGTTCGCCGGAGCCGCGGCTACCTCGGGCTTTCTCGTGGTCGCCCTGTACGGTTTCAACATGCCGCCGCCCCTGCCCCAGGGCAATTGGATGAAGATTCTGGGCAACCTCTCCGCGGTCTTCCTGGTGCTCGGGGTGATCTCCCTGTTGGCCCATCGTTTCACCGACAACAGCCCGGCGGGCAACGCCACCGCCTTTGATAACTTCTTTTTGGGCATCGTGGTGTTGCTGGTGGTGACCGGCGTCTTCACCGAGATCGGGCGGATCTTCTTCGACCCGAATTTTGCCATCGCCATCTATCTGCTTCACCTGGGGACCACCCTCAGCCTGTTCTTGACCTTCCCCTATTCCAAATTTGCGCACCTGATGTACCGCGCCCTGGCGATGGTCCATCAGCGGATGGTCGAGCCAAAGAGCGACGCTTAGAGGCCCAACGGTGGTCCGATCGCTCGGCCTCCTGGCAGGTGTCGCGGCGGTGTTGGCCTGCGCCGCGGGTCTGGCGCGGGCGCAGGACGTGGCGGGGGATCGCCCCGGGGCCTCCTCGCCGCAGCCGCAGCCGCGGTTCGTCACGGTCCACCCCCCGAGCGGGGGCGTAACCCTGGTCAATGGGGAGCGGGGGACCCTACGGTTGGAGCTGCGCTTGCCGGACGCGGCGGTGGGGGATGAGCGTGGATGGGCTTGGGATTCGAGCGCCGGGACGGTGCGCCTGAAGCTGAGCGTGCCGGAGGACAGCGGCATCGGCCTGCTGTCGGGGCCGCAGGACCCCGCCGAGGGTGGGAGCCGACAACGGTTGGTTCATCTGCCCGCGCCCGAGGTCCCTGGGGAGCCGCTGGTGGTCCGTGTCGATTATGTGGTGGGCTCACGCGCCCGGGTCGAGACCTACCCGTTGCATCTCGATCTGGCCGCTCCGCTGCTCAGCCCGAACGGCGTCCCCCGGGTCGACGTCGGCACGGTTGAGCTGCCCCTCCGCGTGGACACTCCCCTCGCCACCAAGCTCATCGTGATC
>JAUUZB010000904.1 GCA_030590185.1 Deltaproteobacteria bacterium | reverse complement strand
TCTTGGCGAGAAGCAGGAGGTTCAGGCTCTCCGGGGTGGTGATCAGGATCTCCGGCGGCCGGCGAGCCATCCGTCGGCGCTCACTCTGGGGCGTATCCCCGCTGCGGGTCTGAACGCGAATCGGCGAGAATTCCTCCCCGGCGGCGGTCGCCCTCTCTCGAAGCTGAGCCAACGGCGCCAGGAGATTGCGCGCCACGTCGTTGTTCAGCGCCTTGAGGGGCGAGACGTAGAGCACCCGTACGGTGCCCCCCTCGAGCTCACCGCTGGCGAGCCGCTGAATCGCCCACAGAAAAGCGGCCAAGGTCTTGCCGCTGCCGGTGGGCGCCGTGACCAGCAGGTGCTCGCCCGCCGCGATCGCTGGCCAGGCCTGACGCTGCACGTCGGTGGGTGCGCCGAGGGTCTCCCGGAACCAGTCCCGGATCAGCGGCGAGAACAACCAGAGGCCGTCATCATCCGTGTCGGTCATCCCCGTGCTCCTCCGTGTCTCCGTGTCTCCGCGTCGCCGTAATGCTATGGAGCCATCAGGGGGGTAGGAGATCTGATCGTCATGGCGGCAAAGGTCTACTTCGTCACTGCCCGGGTCAAGCGCAAAAAAGGTTTGGTCCAGAACTTCGTCCGCTTGCTCGAAGAGATGAAGCTCGATTTCGTCTCCAAGGGCGACACGGTCGCGATCAAGATCCACTTCGGCGACGTCGGCACCACCGCCTTCGTGCGCCCGCAGTTCGCGCGCAAGCTGGTTGACCACCTCAAGGCCCGCGGCGCGCACCCGTTCCTGACCGACACCTGCACCCTCTACCCCGGCCGGCGCAGCAACCCGATCACCCACCTCGACCTCGCCCACGAGAATGGCTTCAGCTACGCCACCGTCGCTGCGCCGCTCATCATCGGCGACGGGCTGCGCTCCCAAGAGGTCGCCAGCGTGCCGCTCGGCGGCAAGCACTTTGACAAGATCCGCTATGCCTCGGCGGTCCACCACGCCGACGCCCTGGTCTGCATCTCCCACGTCAAGGGACACCTGGCCACCGGCATCGGCGGCACCCTCAAGAACGTCTCCATGGGCCTCGGCTCCCGCGCCATGAAGCAGGCGATGCACGCCGACGTGGTCCCCAAGCTCGACGAGGAAGCCTGTACCGCCTGCGGCGACTGTGTCGACGTCTGTGGCGAGGACGCGGTCGTCGTAGAGGAGGGCGTAGCCCAGTTCGACCTCGAGGCTTGCATCGGCTGCGCCGAGTGCATCGCGGTCTGCCCGAGCGGCGCCCTGGAGATCCTGTGGAACGAAAAACCGGATCTCATCCAAGAGAAGATGGTGGAGGTCGCCAGCGGCGCGTTGGCGGCCAAGGCCGGCAGGATGGCCTTCTTCAACTTTCTGATCGAGATCACCCCGGATTGCGATTGTTTCCCGTGGAGTGACAACCCGGTGGTCAACAACATCGGTATCCTCGGCTCCACCGACCCGATCGCCATCGATCAGGCGAGCGCCGACCTGATCAACGCCGAGCCCGGCCTACCTGGATCGCGACTCAAGGAAGAGGCCCTCCCGGCGGGTACCGACAAGATCACCGCGCTCTACCCGAAGGTCGATTGGCAACGGCAGCTCGCCTATGGCGAGTCCTTCGGCCTGGGGACCCGCGCCTATGAGCTGGTGAAGCTCTAGCCTACCAAGTCGTCTGCTCGGTCCCGATGGAGTAGAAGCTCGCCGGGTCACCCTGGTTACGGTACTCGGCCAGGAACCACGCGGTGGAGCGGACGCCGTCGATGTAGCGGACTTCGTCGGTATAGCCGGTGTAAAAACGGGGGTCACCGATGGCGCGGCGGCCCATCACCACCGGCTGGGCGGTGGTGCGCACGGTGCCGCTGGCGCCGGTGGTCACTGCGGCGGTCATCTCTACCCCATTGAGGTAGATCAGGGCCGTGGTGCCGTTGTAGCTGCCGCTCAGGTAGTACCAACTCCCCGTGCTGAGCTGCATGGTGGTGTCGATGCGGGTGAGCGTCGTGGCGGTGGGCCCGCTGTTGACCCTGAAGTTGCCCTCCTCGGTGCCTTCGATCCCGAGGTGGGTTTCGTAGTTGTTGGTGCTCTTGATGACGATGCCGAAGTCCTGGGCTAGCTGGCTAGGCAAGTAGACCCAGGCGCTGAGGGTGAGGGCAGCGCCGCTCAAATCTAGGCTGGTGTTGTCGTCCGCCTGCAGCCAGCTGTTGGTTGCCGCGAAGTCCACCGCGCCCCCGATGCGACCGGTGACCGGCGCCAAGGTACCGTAGGTGTCGGCGTCGTTGTCATTGGCGGTGGAATCGCAGGCGGTGTGCGGTGTGGGAGTGGGCGTGCCCGTCACCAGCGCACCACAGTCGCCGTCGCTCCCGACCGACGGATCCTCGTCAAAGTGCCAAACCCCCAGATACTCGGCGCTCCACACGTTGGTGGGATCCTCCTGGGCACCGAGGCTGGCGTTGCCGTAATAGATGTAGATGTCGGTATCGACCGAGCCGGAAACGAACGGCACCAGAACCCACACCATCAGGGCGCCGGTGGCACCGTTAAAGGAGACCAACTCGTAGGGGAGGATAGTGGTGCCATCGTCGGCGGTGAAGCGGATGTCGTCGCCGTTGGCATCGGCCTTTGAGGCCAGATCCGATGCGATCGGATCCGTGGATAGGATCGTCACCAACATGGGGAAAGCAGTCAAATCGGCAGGCACCAGGGCTGCCTCGATGGTGATCACCCGACGATAGCCGTAGCAGACGGAGCAGCTCTCACCGAAGCCGTCGTCACAGCTCTCCGTACCTTCGACCGTACCGTTGCCGCGGCTCTCGATCATGCTGCAATCAGCCACGCAGGTGCCGTCACCGTCATCGGTCTCGTTGCCGTCGTCGCAGGCCTCGGACCCTTCGGTGTCGCCGTCACCGCAGTCCTGGTAGTCCAGACAGGTCGCCAGACAGATCCCCTCGCCGGTGCCGTTGGAGGCGCCCGCGTCGCAGACCTCGGTGCCCTCGACGTCGCCGTCGCCGCAGTCCTGGATGTCGGAACAGTCGGCCAAACAGGTGCCGTTACCATCGTCCGTGGTGTTGCCGTCGTCGCAGCCCTCGGTCCCCTCCGTGTCGCTGTCACCGCACTCCTGGTAGTCCAGACAGGTCGTGAGACAAATCCCATCGCCGGTGACGTTGGAGGCGCCCGCGTCGCAGACCTCGGTGCCCTCGACGTCGCCGTCGCCGCAGTCCTGGATGTC
>JAUUZB010000214.1 GCA_030590185.1 Deltaproteobacteria bacterium | reverse complement strand
GCAGAAATCGCACCCATTGGGACAACCGAGCCCAGCGATGATGATCCCCATCGGATCCTGCGGGATGAACGAAAAGAGTCGCGACTCCTCCACGATGTTCGGTTGGACGATCGGCCGGTCCAGGGGCTCGTTGAGCAGCTCGCGCATGAAGCGCACGCCCTCGCTTCGACAGACGTAGTCGGCGTATGGGGCGATCTCCTCCTCCGGCAGGGCCGTGCCGTAGCCACCGAGGATGATCTTCGTCGACGGCGCGTGCTCCCGGATCGCCTCCACCATCGGAACCATCTTGTGCATGGTGGGCAGCACAAAGGCGATGCCAACGTAGTCGTAGCCCTTTTTAATCTCGGCGATGAACTGGCTCATCGACGGGTAGTGCAGGGTGACCGTGGGCGTCTCGATGTTCTCGGCGATGAAGTCGATGCCGTACTGGTAGGCCGTATTCCAGGTGCGAAAGATGTGTTGCGCCCAGAGGATCTGTTGGCTGCCCATGTGGGTGGTCAAGAAGCCGTCGCCGTGCGCGACGCCAAAGGGTTTGATCACGCTGGTGAGCAACACGCGTTTGTCGGTGGTCATCTAAAGGGGCCCCGAAATGGAAAACCAGGCGCCGATTGGCGACGGAATCGGGGTTGTTAGTGGGAGAATCGGGGTCAGTCAACCTGTCGATCACCGTTCGATCGCGGTGGCCGTGCCCCTATCGCTTTGCCCCCAAAAATCACCTATAGCTGGCCGGGCTCATGGGTAGCATCTCTGCGCGTAACCTGACCGCCGTGGCCCTGGCCTGCGGGCTTCTGGGCACGGCCGCGACCGTCCATGCCGAGGCGAGTCGCGACCGCTTCAGCGCCGGTGGCTATTTCCGGATCATGACCCGCCCGAGCCTCCAGGGTGGCGGGGGCAAGCTCGGCCTCTGGAATCTCCACGGGCGACTCCTCAACGAGGGGCCCTGGGGCACCCTGGATCTCAAGCTCGACCTGATCCAACCCGAGCCCGGCAGCAACGACGTCTGGGCGAGCGTCCACAGCCGGGTGGAGGGCGGCTCCTTTGCCAACGTCGAGGCGAGCAATGGTCAGCTCGATCAGTTCCGAGCCTCCCGCCTCTATGTCCTGGCGGGCAACGTCCTGCTCCAGGACGTCACCTGGCAGCTCGGCACCCTCGATAGCTACTTTGGCGACCTCGGGCTCTACGACATGCGCCCCGCCCAGATATTCTACGAGACCATGGGCCTGTCGGCGCGTTACGACATCGGCTGGATGGAGCTGCTGCTCGGGCTCGGCGACTCCGGCTACGCGGTGCACGGTGAGGACTACAACACCATCCTGACCGGCGGCGGGTGGCTGCGGTTTCGCATCGGCGGTCATTTGGAGGTTGGGGTCGGCGGCCAGGTGCTCTACGAGCCGGAGGTGCCCGGCAACCGCAACGCCCCGCACCAGACCCCGCTATCGGACAACGCCACCTACGAGGACTATTGGCGTCAGGAGATCGTCGAGCGCTACCGCGAGGAGTTCCAAACCCACGAGGCTCTCTTCCCGTTCCCGGAGCCGACCGACGCGCTCTCCTACAAGCTCATCGGCTACATCGGTTTCGGCAAGCTCGGGCCGTTGCGCTGGAACAACCTGTTCCTCAACTTCCTGCTGCGCCACCCGGACACCTCCTACGTGGAGACCTACGACGGCCGGCCGCAGACGATCTACGTCAGAGAGCTCACCGACGAGCGTTTCCAGCTCAACGCCGGCAACGAAATGCAGCTCGAGATCATCCCGGATCTGCTCGATGCGGTTTGGGGCGGGCTGTTGGGCTACCATTATAATAACGACAACACCGTGGTGGCGGGCGAAGACAACCGCTTCTACTACTCCACCGTCCTGCGCCTGCAGCTCTACGTCTCGCCCACGGTCCACTTCCTGATCGAGTCGAGCTGGGCCCAGGAGTACTCCCTCAACGGCAACCTCTACCGGGAGCACCACGACTCGGTATTCCAGAGCGGCGACGGGGCCGCCAACAGCCGCGGCCTCGAGCTCGGCGACGCCGGGGTGCGCAACACCTGGCAGCTCAAGGCGGGCGTCGTGCTGAACCCGGGCGGGATGGGGGTGTTCACCCGGCCCTCCCTTCGCCTGCTGTGGGGGCTGCAATATTCGAACGTGCACAACGCCTTTGGCAGCAGCTTCGTCGAGAGCCTCGATCAATACGACGCCTTTAGCGAGACCCAGGACCGTCATTGGCATTCGGTGATCGCGCTCGAAGCAGAGGGGTGGTTCTGATGCGCCGGCTCGCGCTGCTCCTGCTGGTCCTCTCCGCCTCCGCCTGCCTGCGCGCTCCTACCCAGGTGCGCCTCGACAGCCCCACGCCGATCCTCGTCGCCTATGTGTTGGATGACGTGTTTCAAAAAGAGTCCCAGGCAGCCCCGGCGGCGTTGGTCGAGGCGGTGGAGGCACGGCTGGCCAGCCGCAACCTCGTGCCGCACACCGTGGAGCCAGGCGACTTCATGCCGCGCTTCGCGGTCCTGCGTGACACCGGCCGGCGCCTGAGCTTGTTGGAGAGCCACCGGCGCGACGAGCGCGCGATTTTATTGGTCGAGACCCAGGCGCGCTTCAACTCCCAGCTCGGCGGTCGCTATCGCTGGAACGTTTACGTCAAGCTAACCCTGCGCTCCGCGGACGGGCGGACCGAGCTCAGCGGTGATCTCGATCTGGCGGCCCTGCTGTCCTTCGACCACGAACGGGAGGCCGAGGCCTTGGCGGCGGTGAAGCGCGATGTCGCCCGTCGCACCGGCGCCTTGCTGGACAGCTACTTCGGCGGCGAGGCCATCGGCCCATCGGCGGCGGGTGTCGTCTCCTATCGCGACGAGCCGGGTGATTCGATCTACCTCGTGCTGGTCGATCGTTTCTTCAATGGCGACCCGACCAACGACGGCGACGTCGACGGCGTAGACCCCCACGCCTGGCACGGCGGCGACCTGGCCGGGGTGACCGCCAAGCTCGACTACCTCCAGGGGCTCGGGGTGCAGACTCTCTGGCTGTCGCCGGTGTTCGCGGCCCAGGACACGCCGTTTTTGGGCTACGGGGCCTTTCATGGTTACTGGACCGAGGACCTCACCAGCGTCGAGCCACGCTTCGGCAGCGAGCAGGATCTGGCGCGGTTGATCAGCGCCGCCCACGAGCGTGGCATGCGGGTGCTGCTCGACCTGGTGGTCAATCACGTCGGCTACGAGGCGCCCCTCTATCGCGAGAAGCCAGAGTGGTTTCACGACTCCGGCACCATCACCGACTGGGACGACCCGGAGCAGCTCCTCACCTACCAAGTCCACGGCCTGCCCGACTTCGCGCAGGAGAGGCCCGAGGTCTACGCCTATCTGCGCGACGCGGCGGTCGGTTGGCTCGAGCGGGTTGGTGCCGATGGCTATCGTCTCGACGCGGTCAAGCACGTGCCGATGGCGTTCTGGAAGCGTTTCAACCCCGAGCTGCGGCAGGGGCGTCCGGGCCTGATGCTCCTCGGTGAGTTGTACGACGGCGGCCCGGGGGAGGTGGCCAACGTGCAAACGCGGGGTGGCTTCACCCACATGTTCGACTTTCCCCTCGCCTTCGCCCTGCGCGACGTCTTCTGCGCCCAGAAGTCCCCGGGCGCGCTCGGGGCGGTGCTCTCCGGTGACCGTTTCTACGAGCACCCCGAGCGCATGGTGACCTTCCTCGACAACCACGACCTGCCGCGCATCCGCAGCCTCTGCGGCAACGACCCACGGCGGGTCGCCTATGCGCTCACCGCCCAGCTCGCCATGCGCGGCATCCCGGCGTTGACCTACGGCACCGAGGCAGGCCTCGCCGGTGAGCGCGAGCCGGACAACCGCAAGGACATGGTCTTCGACGACCTGGAGCACGCGGCCCTCGCGGATCAGATCAGCCGGTTGTTGAAGCTGCGCCGCACGAGCCCCGCCCTGGGCGCAGGCCAAACCCGCATCCTCGACTTTGCCGACGGCATCCTCTACCTGGCGCGCATCCACGCCGACCAGGCGGCCTTGCTGGTGGTCAACGACGCCAACAATGGGGTCGCCAAGTTCGACGTGCCGCCGTTGTTGACCGGTGGGGTGACAATCGTCGATGCCCTTACCGGCGAAGCCGTACCGGAGCGGAGAGTCACCATCGCCGCCGGGGGTGTACGGTTGTTGCTGATCACGCCGGCCGAGGCCGGTGAATTCGAGGGCTTGCTGGCGGCAGCGGTTGCCCGCCGGCGCGTCCGCTTTGAGGTAGGCGGCGTGGAGCTCGGCGAGGGCCAGAGCTTGCACGTCGTCGGGTCCGGCCCGGAGCTCGGGGAGTGGTCACCCATGGCCGCGCCACGCAGCGACGCAGATCTAGATCTACCGGTGGGCGGCCTGTGGGCCTACAAGCTGGTGGTTCGCGATCCGGTCACCGGGCCGCGTTGGGAGTCGGGCGAGAATCGGCACATCTTCGTACGGCCGGGCGACCAACCGGAAATCCTCGAGCTCACCTGGCGTTGACGAGGACGAGAGATCCGACCATGGCAGCGATCACACTCGACGGCATCAGTAAGCACTACGGCGAGGCCAAGATCGTCGACCAGCTCTCCCTGGTCATCGAGGATGGCGAGCTGGTGGTACTGGTCGGGCCCTCCGGCTGCGGCAAGAGCACCATCCTGCGCATGGTCGCGGGTCTGCTCGAGCCGACCGCCGGCCGAATCAAGATCGGCGATCGCGACGTCACCGATCTGGCCCCGGGCGAGCGGGACATCGCCATGGTCTTTCAGTCCTACGCCCTCTATCCCCACATGACCGTGGCGGCCAACATTGGCTTCCCACTCAAGGTCCGACGCTTGCCCAAGCCGGAGATCGACGAGCGGGTGCGGGGGGTGGCCACCACCCTCGGGCTCGTGGAGCTTCTCGATCGCCTGCCCCGGGACCTGTCCGGTGGCCAACGCCAGCGCGTGGCCATGGGCCGGGCCATCGTGCGTGAGCCCAAGGCATTCCTGTTTGACGAACCGCTCTCGAACCTGGACGCCGCCCTGCGCGCCCGGATGCGCTCCGAGATCGCGACCCTGCATCGACGCCTCGGCGCCACTATGATCTACGTCACCCACGACCAACACGAGGCCATGACCCTCGGTGATCGCCTGGTGCTGCTCAACCAAGGCCGCATCGAACAACAGGGCGCGCCGCTCAGCGTTTACCACCAGCCCGGGAGCCGCTTCGTTGGCGAGTTCATCGGCAACCCGCCGATGAACTTTTTGTCGGCGACGTTGGTGGACGGTGCGGTGATGGTCAGCGACTATCGGGTGCCCGCGCCGGTGGCGCACTTGCCCAGTCGGCTATGGCTGGGGGTGCGTCCGGAGCACCTGCGGGTGGTTCGGGACGCGGACCAACCGGCCCTCGCCGGCCGGGTCGACTGGCTCGAACGCACCGGCAGCGACGGCTTTCTTTACGTGGATCTGCCCGACGAGCTCGACAACCAGCGGTTGGTGGTGCGCATCGGCGCTGGCGAGCAGACCGATCTGGCGCCGGGGGATACCATCCGGCTCGCCTGCGACGAGGTTCGCCTGTTCGATCGTGACAGTGGTCGCGCCGTGGAGACGGGAACCGGCGCGTGATGTTGGTGCGACCCGGAGCGCGAGCCCTGGCGATGGCGGCCGCGCTGGCGCTGGCGCTGCCCTGCCTGGCGGGGTGCACCGAAGACGAGGCGACGGCGCAGGACCCCGTGGTCCGCGCCAAGGGACCGCGGGAGGAGCTCATCCTCTGGCATTCCTACCGCGCCGGTGAGGAGGCCGCCCTCGAAACGACGGTCGACGTCTTCCGGAAGGCGCGCCCGGATCTCGAGGTCCGCGTGCTTTCGGTGCCGGCCGGTGCCTACTCCAGCAAGCTGCGCAACTCGATCCCCGAAGACAACGGCCCGGACCTGTTTATCATCGCCCACGACCAGCTCGGCGATCTGATCGCCCGCCACCTGATCGATCCTCTACCGGCCGGAGTCGGGCGTGATCGGTTTCTGCCCGAGACGCTGCCCCCGCTGACCACCCCCCAGGCGTTGTGGGGGTGGCCGATCGCCTTCAAGAGCCTGGTGATGTTCTTTCGCACCGACCTCCTCGAGGCGGCGCCCCGGACCACCGATGAGATGATCGCGGTCAGCCGGCGGCTCACCCGGGATGGCAACTACGGTCTCGCCTACCAGGCGGGCGAGCCGTTCTTCCATGCGCCGTGGCTGTTTGGCTACGGCGGTCGGCTGCTCAACGACGACGGCACCGAGGCCCTGGTCGATAGCGCCCCGGTCGTGGCCTCCGGGCACTTTTTGGCGCGGATCGCCCTCGAGGAAAAGATCATCCCGTCCGACGTCAACGGCGCCTTGGTCACCGAGCTCTTCAACCGCGGCCAGGCGGCCATGGTGATCAATGGTCCGTGGTTCATCTCCGAGATCGCCGAGGGTGTGCCGTACGCGGTTGCCCAGCTGCCCACGGTGAGCGACACGGGCCTGCCGGCCCGACCGTTCTTGAGTGTCGAGGCGTTATTCGTGGCCAAGGGTCGAGCCCGCGCCCCGGTGTTCGACCTCGCGAGTCATCTGACCAGCGACGCCTCCGCGCTGGTGCGCGCCCGGGTTGCCAATCAGCCGGTCGCCAACCTCGGCGTCTATGATGACCCGGCCATCGCCCAGAACCCGCTGCTCACGACCTTCCGGCGTCAGCTCGAGAATTCGGAGCCGATGCCGACCGCGCCGTTGATGCACTTGGTGTGGGAGCCGCTGGCCGAGGGCTTGCGGCAGATCAGCCGCGGCGCCCTCTCCCCGGAGGTG
>JAUUZB010000853.1 GCA_030590185.1 Deltaproteobacteria bacterium | reverse complement strand
TCGGCGCCAAAGTCGATGCGCCGGATGCGATGATTTTCAGAGTCGGCGATCAACAGGCCGCCGCTGCTGTCCACCAACACCGCGGCCGGAAAGTTGAGCTGCGCCGAGGCGGCCGGGATGCCGTCGCGGTTGTAGGCCGGCGTCCCGGTGCCGGCGATGGTGTCGATGGTGCCGTCCGGAGCGATGCGCCGGATGCGGTGGTTGTCCCGATCTGCGACATAGACGACGTATTCCTGGTCAACCCCCGGGTCGATGTCGACCGGCGCTACACTGCGCGGGTAGGCAAAGCTCGCCGACAGCGCCGGGCCACCATCCCCGGAAAATCCGTACTCGCCGGTGCCAGCGAGTTGGATGAACTCGTTGACCTGCTGGTTCATCACCACGACTCGCTGGGCGGTGAAATCAGCCAAGAAGATGTCAATATTGTTCACGTTGATCGCTGACAGGTCGGTGATGTTCGGCGGCATGATCAGGCCGATGGCGCCGGGCGCCTCGCGCAGGACGAACGGTACGGTGACCGCCGGGTCGGTGAGATCGCCTTCGATCACCGTGCCGTCGCCAGCGACGGTTTCGATGAGGTAGACAGCGTCGACGCCGGTGGGGATGAGCTTGCGGACACGATTGTTGTCCTCGTCCGTGAAATAAACGTTGTCCGCGGCGTCCGTGTCGACGCCCCAGGGGGTGTGGCATTGCGCGTCGAGGGCGGCGGGGAGCCCGCCGGGGCAGTTGGCACAGCTCGCACCCGGACAGACGTTGCAGCCGTCGGAGTAGCCCCACACGCCGGTGCAGGCCACCCGATGCATGGTGTAGTCGTTGGGGTCGTCGGAGCCGTGCGTGTCGACCATGCGGATCGTGTCGGCTGAGAGGTCCGTGATGAAAATGTTGTCCTGGGAATCGACGGCCATGCCGTAGCTCGTTCCCAACTGGGCGGACAGGGCGGGACCTCCGTCGCCGGCGCCGCTGCTCGACCCAACCCCGGGGATGCCCGCGATGTTCTCGATGGTGCCGGTCTCCAGGTCGACCCGCCGGACCAAGTAGTTGTCGGTGTCGAGGATGAGCAGCCGGCCCTTGGAGTCCAGCGCCACGTCATCCGGATCGTCGATCCCGGCGGCGAGCGCGATCCCACCGCCCGAGGAGTAGCCCACCTCGCCGATCCCCGCGACCGTGGTGACCACCCCGGTCTCGGCGTCGATCCGCCGGATACGGTCGTTGCCCTCATCCGCCACGTAGATGTTGCCTTGACCATCAACCACCAACCCGCCCGGGAGATAGAACCGGGCGTTGATCGCCGGGCCACCATCGCCAAAGGGCGTCTCACCGACCGCGGCCAGCCCCACCCCGCCGGTGCCGGCGATCGTCTCGATGTACCCGGTGCGGGCGTTGACCCGCATGATGCGGTTGGCGCCGGTATCGGAGACGATCAGATTGCCGAGCCCGTCGATGTCCATCCCGAGGGTGACGGTGAGGGTCGCGAGGGTCGCGGGGCCATCTTCCCCCCGTACCAAGAGGTTCCCGTTGCCAGCCACCGGGATGTAGTAGACCCCGGTGGTGTCCTCCACGACCCGTCTGATTTGACCCCAGCGCGGTTCGTAGACGTAAACGTTGCCGGCGCGGTCGGAGGCGACCATGGAAGGCTCACCCACCGACTTGTTCAGGGGATCGGGGCCACCCTCACCAAAACCAAAACGCACCTGGGCGTCCCAAACCACCACCCGGCAGTCGGCACAGCTGTCGTTCGGATTGTCGGAATTGCCATCGTCGCAGTCCTCGGCGGCGTCGAGCTCGCCGTCGCCACAGATTTCGATCTTGAAGCAATCGGCCCGGCAGCCGTCCCCATCGCGGGCGAGGCAGCTGCTGTCGCCGGTGCCGCTGCAGCGCCCGGGGTCGTCGGTGCAGTCAGTCCCGTCCGTGCACTGGCTGCCGTTGTCGCAGACCTCGAAACCACCGCCGAGGTCGTCAAAGACCCGGCCATCGCCGCAATAGGCGATGGTGCAAGAGTTAGTGCAGACGTCGGTGTCGACGGTGTTTCCGTCGTCGCATTCCTCGAGCGCCACCAGCGGATCATGGAAGCCATCCATGCAGCCGGAGGCCGCACAGTTGCTGGCAAAGCAGACGCCGACGCACTGGCTGTCGATACATGCCCCCGGGCAGGTGCCATCGCCGCAGGTCTCCGCCGGCGCGAGCTCACAGCTGTTGCCGTCCGGTGCTTGGATGTGATCCGCCCCCACCCCTTCGTTGCAAAAGTCGATCGTGCACGGGTTGTCGTCATCCACCTCCGGCGGCACCCCGGCCACGCAGCGATTGGCGATGCACTGCTCGACCCCGTTGCAGGAAATGCCATCGTCGCAGTCCTCGGTGCCGGTCTCCTCCTGGCATCCCTGGCCGCGCACGCACCCGGCCGCGGTGTCGCAGTAGGTCGACTCGGTGCCACCTTCCGGCAGGGTGATCGCCTCGCATTGATCGTGGGCGACCGAGATGTCACAGGCCTGGGCTTCCTCTACGCAGCCGACGGCGACGCAGGCGAAGGGTGAGTTCGGGCAGGGCTCTTCGCCGGCCTCGCAGATCCTATCGACGCAAATCTCATCGCCGTTGCAATAGACGCCGTCCCCGCAGTCGGCGTCCGCGTCACAGGGCGGGCCGAGGGATACCGTGTCACCGCCACCGCGTTTGGTGAGGAACTCGATCTCGGCCCAGGCCCGTCCCACGGCATTCCCATCCGCGTCGAGCGCGTCGAACCACAGGCCTTCGGTGCCGGAGACCGCACGGGTCAGGGTTACCGAAAGCGGCAGGCTCCCACCGTCGAGGGTGATCTCGGACAGGTCAGCGAAGTCGGAGCCTATGGCCAAGGCCACCGCGTCACCGGCGATCCCATCCGGATCCTCGACCGTGACCACGGCGTGGGGAGGGGGCGTCGCACAGGCCGATAGGCACAGCAATCCGAACACCAGAGCTCGGTGGCACATGACACACTCCTCGGGGACCGCGGCGCCCCCTTGCGCACCCTAGGAGAGTATCAGATCCGGGCCCGGCTGGCCCATTGTCGCGCTATTCGGCTGGGGGGGCACGTTTGACCGTGTCACGGACAGGTCACCGGACCCGCGGTGTCGTAATTGTTGAGGCAGACATCCACGGACCCAGTTTGGACCGTCCCTAGGATCCGAGTGGACACCAAGGTCACGTTGCCGGTGGCCGCGGTGAACGACGTGGCCGTAGACGAATTGAGAAACGAGCCGTGGAGACTGATGTGACCGTCGCCGCCGAGATCACTCCCTGCCGGGGTCTCGGCCCGCACCGTGAAGCCACCGATGACTCCGCCGCCGGTGGCAAACAGCGCTGTCTCGCCAGTACCGCCGTCGACCCAAAAACGCACGGTGTCGAGGTCAGCAACCGTGCCGC
>JAUUZB010000393.1 GCA_030590185.1 Deltaproteobacteria bacterium | reverse complement strand
GTGAGGCGTTGCGCATCTTCGAATCTCGCCGCGACGACATACGCCTGGTGCTCTTGGACCTGACCATGCCCCACCTCGACGGGGAGGAGGCCTTTCGTGAGATGCGGCGCCTCGACCCCGAGGCCTGCGTGGTCATGGCCAGCGGCTACAACGAGCAGGAGGTGACCCAGCGCTTCGTCGGCAGGGGGCTTTCGGGGTTCCTGCAGAAACCCTTCCAGCTCAAGCATCTGCGCGCCGTGTTGCGCAAGGCGTTGGGGGAGTGAATGACCGCCGGGTCCCCCCCTAATCAAGCGGAGCTCGAGGCCCTGCGCGCTGAGGTGGCGCGCCTCCGCACCCGCCAATCCCTCCACGAGGCCGTCGACGCGCAACTCGAAATCTCCGTGCGCGAGCATCACAACCTCGCGGTGACCATGGACACCATCCTGCCGTCCCTGGCCGAGTTCCTCGGGGCGCGCTCGGTGGTGGTGCGCACCTACGACGAGACCCTGCGGCTGCGCAACTTCCACTGGAGCCGTGACAACGGGGCCCCGCCGGAGATCGACCTCGATGCCATCTTCGGGCTCGCCGACGCCGAGGGCCGCCACCTCGGCGAGGCACAGGGCCGCACGGTGTTGGGTCAAATCCTCGACGTCGCCGGCCAGAGCTTTGGAGTCGCGGCGGTGGGGCTCGATTGCCGCCTCGAAGAGAGCGAGGCAGGCGGCCTAATGGACCTGCTCGACACCTTCTGCGAGGTCCTCGACAACTACTTGGCTAGCATCGCCCAGGCCCGGCGCAAACATCACATCATCTCGGCGGTGGCCGATGCCCTCAAGACCCCGGTGCTCGGCGACGGGATCGACAGTGGCCTCGATGTCCTGCAACGCACCATCGGCTTTCACCACCTGGCCATGGTTTTTCAACACGGCCGTGGGGGCCGGGCCGCGAGCTGGGGCTACCGGCTGATCAACGACAGCCAGGTGGTTTTTGACTCGAACCACCACGTGGGAGATCGCGACACCTTCTTCACCGATTGGAGTGGGCCGCTGCTCGCCGGTCGCCTGGAGAAGCTCGAGGCGCTGGTCGGGGAGGCCCACTGGTCGGAGCACGGCATGGAGAGCGGGGTCGTGCACACCGAGATGATCGGTCGCCTGCTGGTGGGCCGCCACGGCCGCGACTTCGACACCTTCGAACGCGACATCCTTAGTTGCTTCGCCGACTTCGTGCGCCAACGGCTGGTGGACTACAACCGCGAGTGGCGCCAGCTCTCCTGCTGCTTCACCGAGGAGACGACCAAGACGCTGTTACGCAGCGAAGGCTACATCGACCGCTCCCTCTCCCCCCGGGAGCGCGACGTCGCGATTCTGTTCACCGACCTGACCGGCTTCACCCGCATCAGCGAGCAGGTGCTCAAGACGCCCTCCCTGATCGGTAAGCTGGTCGACCTGTGGAGCGAACGGGTGGTCGAGATCATCTGGGAGACCGGCGGCGTGTTCGACAAGATGGTGGGCGACTGCGTCATCGGTCTATGGGGACCGCCCTTCTTCGACCTCGAGCCGGCGGAGGCATGTACCCGGGCGGCGCGGGCCGCCGCAGCCATCCGCGATTTCACCGCCACCCTCGGCAGCCTCCCCGCCATGCCGGAGCTCGCCGGCCATGACGGCCCCCTGGGGCTAGCCAGCGGCCTGAATTTCTGCCCGCTGTTTGTCGGCCGCTTTGGGCCCAACGAGGCCTACACCGGCTTCAGCTCCGGCATGAACAACACCGCCCGGTTGCAGGGGGTGGCCGAGCGCGGCGAGATCCTCTGCCTCGACTCCTTCGTGGCCGCCATCTCCCCGGGCACGCGCTTTGGCCCGGAGCATTCGGCCCAGGTCAAGAATGTCAGCGAGCCCTTGCGGTACCGAGAGCTCCTGGAGCTGGTCCGGTCCTAAAACCGCCTAGCCCGCGTCCCGGCTGACGTTGACGCACCCGGTCGTCGCGGACTAGAGTGCGCCACCCAAAAGCGGGCGGGCCACAGGGACCCCCGCGGCTAAAAGGAGTACGAGGATGGCCGTAGGAATCGTCGGATATGGAGCCTGTATCCCCAGGCACCGCATCCGCGTCGAGGAAATCGCAAAGGTCTGGGGGGCGGACGCGGAGAGTTACAAGAGAGGATTGGAGCTGCGCGAAAAATCTGTCCCGGCACCCGACCAGGACGTGATCACCTTGTCGGTGGAAGCGGCCCGTAACGCGCTGTTGCGCGCCGATATGGTCGACCCCCAGGACATCGGCGCCCTCTACATCGGCTCGGAGTCGCATCCGTACGCGGTCAAGCCCTCGGGCACCGTGGTCGGCGAGGCGATCGGGGCCATGCCGGAATGTCATGTGGCCGACTTCGAGTTCGCCTGCAAGGCTGGCTCCGAGGCGATGTTCGTGATCAGCAGCCACGTCAAGGCCGAGGAAATCAAGTACGGCATGGCGATCGGCGCCGACACGTCCCAGGGCGCGCCGGGCGACGCCCTCGAGTACTCGGCCGCCGCCGGGGCCGCTGCCTTCATCATCGGCAGCGACAACATCGTGGCGACCATCGACCACACCTACTCGTACACCACGGACACGCCGGACTTCTGGCGCCGCGAGTACCAACACTACCCGCAGCACGCCGGGCGGTTCACCGGCGAGCCGGCCTACATGAGGACCGTCTTCGGGTGTACCAAGGGCATCCTAGGCAAGACCGGCATGAAGCCGGAGGACTTCAAGTACGCCATCTACCACCAGCCCAACGGGAAGTTCCCGATGCGGGCCGGCAAGAAGATGGGCTTCACCCGCGAGCAGCTCTTGACCGGTTGGCTGGTGCCCACCCTGGGGAACACCTATTCAGGTTCCTCCCCCATGGGCCTGACCGCCGTGCTCGACGTCGCCAAGCCCGGTGACAAGATCCTCTTGATCTCCTACGGCTCCGGTTCCGGCAGTGACGCCTTTGTCATCACCGCCACCGACAAGCTCCCGGGGATCCAGAACAAGGCCATCACCACTCGGGATCTGCTCGACAAGAACCAGATTTATCTCGAGTACGGTGCCTACGCGAAATTCCGCGGCAAGATCCTCAAGGCCGACTAGGCCCTAACGAACGCAGACCAAGGAGTTCTATCATGAGAGAGGTCGCCATCATTGGGGTGGGAATGACCAACTGCGGAGAGCTGTGGGAACAGTCCCTCCGTGACCTTTATGTTCAAGCCGCGCTCAGCGCCATCGACAATGCCGGTGTGGATCACATCGACAGTATGTACGTTGGCTGCATGAGTAGTGGCCTCTTCGTCGGCCAGGAGCACCTCGGTGCCCTGATGGCCGACTATCTCGGGCAAACGCCGATCCCGTCGACGCGGGTCGAGTCGGCCTGCGCCTCGGGCGGTGTCGCCATGCGCGCCGGCTTCCTCGAGGTGGCCAGCGGCGCCAGCGACATCGTGCTCGTCGGCGGCGTCGAGAAAATGACCGACGTGGGCGGCGACGACGCCACCTACGCCCTCGCCACCGCTTCGGACCAGGAATGGGAGGCCTTCAACGGCATCACCTTCCCGGGCCTGTATTCCATGATGGCCATCGCCCACATGGACAAGTACGGCACCACCCGCGAGCAGATTGCCCAGGTAGCGGTCAAGAACCACGCCAACGGCAGCCTCAACGCACGGGCGCAGTTCCCGATGAAGATCACGGTCGAGGCGGTGATCAACTCGGTGGGCGTCGCCGACCCGCTCAACATCCTGGACTGCTCGCCGATCACCGATGGTGCCGCGGCGGCGATCCTGGTGCCAGCGGATCAGGCGAAGAACTTCAAGGGGCACCCGATAAAGATCATCGGACTCGGCCAGGCCTCGGACACCATCGCCTATCACTCGCGCAAGGACCTCACCTCCCTCGAGGCGGTCGCCAAGAGCGCGGCCACGGCGTACGAGATGTCCGGCAAAAAGCCGGGCGACATCGACGTCTGCGAAGTCCACGATTGCTTCACCATCGCCGAGATCATGGCGATCGAAGCGCTCGGCTTCGTGGAGAAGGGCAAGGGCGGACCGGCCACCGAGGCAGGTGAGACCGCCCGCGACGGTCGTATTCCGGTCAACGCCTCCGGCGGCCTCAAGTCCAAGGGACACCCCGTGGGCGCCACCGGCGTGGCTCAGGTGGTGGAGATCACCGAGCAGCTGCGCGGCGAGTCCGGTAAGCGGCAAATCAAGGACGCCAAGATCGGAATGACGCAGAACATGGGTGGAACCGGCGCCAGCTCGGTCGTCCACATTCTGGAGGTGATGTAATGCCTACCGCACGCACCTGGAGAGAGTACGCCAAGCGCTATCGCTACGAAGCCGCGATCTGCAAAAAGTGTGGAAAGTGGTTCTTCCCGGCCCGCGTCATTTGTGACGACTGTGGGCACCGCGAGTTCGAGACCAAGAACATGAAGCGCACGGGCAAGCTGTTGACCTACACGATCATTCGTGTGGCCCCGGCGCCCTTCGTTGATCAGACCCCCTACGCCGTGGGCGTAGTCGAGATGGACGACGGGCCGCGGATCACCACCCAGGTGGTGGACGTGGCAGAGGGCGCCCTGAAGATCGGCCTGCCGGTCAAGTTAGAGTTCCGCATGATCACCGCCGACGGTCACGCCGGCCCGATCAACTACGGCTACAAAGCCGTTCCCGCGTAAATCACCGCGAACACTGCTCGGTGATCCGACACCGGATCACCGAGCACCTCGCAGTGACTCACCGCGAGCTCCCCAGACACCAAGATCCAATCGAGTTGCCGCTCTGGGCCGTGGGCCGGATAGGTCGCCGGCGGTCCCTCGAGGGCGCAGGGCTCGAGGTCGAGGGCGGCGGCGATCTCGGCGACGCCTTCGTCCCACTCGGCGTTGAGGTCGCCCATCAACACCAGCGGCCGCGGCCGCGGCCGATCGCGCAGCTCGGCTATCAGGATCTGCGCCTGCTCGGCGCGCCGGGCGTCCGACATGAAATCCTGATGCACCGAGACCAGATCGATCGCACCGAGCGCCCCGGGACCACGCACCGTGGCGACCACGACGCCCTTGGTGTCGCGCCAGCTGCGGTCGTAGGCACGGCTGGTCGGCTCCACCAGGGGAAGGCGCGAGATCAACGCCGTTCCATAGGCGACGTGGTAGCCGGCGAGATCGCTGCGGGCGTGGATGCCGTGGAACCAGTGCGGTAGATCAACCAGGCGGGCGAGAGTCGCGACGTGATCAAAGTTGCCGCTCCAGTCCGAAGGTGCCTCCGCCTCCTGCACGGCGACCACGTCCGGTCGGAGGCGCGCCATGAACGTTCCGGTCCGATC
>JAUUZB010000972.1 GCA_030590185.1 Deltaproteobacteria bacterium | reverse complement strand
GGTGCCGGGGCGGTGACTCTCGCGGCGCTCGAGATCGAGCTCCACCAGCGTCCTGAGTACATCATGGTGTTCGCGCTGACCCAGCTGTTGGTGTTGCGTGCGGTGTTGGTGCCGAGCACGGGGCGCAACACCGCGTTGATCGCCGTGTTGATCGGCGTGCTGGCCCTGCCCCTGGTGGGTGCCCGCTACGTTTTTGAGGCCGAGTTTTGGCAGGCCATGGAACGGGATGAGGCTTCCCTGGCGCCGATCATCGCCTGGACCGCGAGCCTCTGGATCGTGACGGTGATCACCACCACCATCATCTCCAAGGTCACCTACGGCCTGCACCGCGACGTACGCGCCGCGCAGACCCTCGGGCAATACACCCTCGACGAGAAGCTCGGGGGCGGCGGCATGAGCGAGGTCTGGCGAGCGACCCACGGCATGCTGCGCCGGCCCGCGGCGATCAAGCTGATCAAACCGGAGACCCTCGCCTATGGCGAAGAGCTCGCCCGCGACATCGTGGCCCGTTTCGAGCTCGAGGCCCAGGCCATCGCGCAGCTCGAATCGCCCTACACCGTCGACCTCTACGACTTCGGTCTCTCCGAGGATGGGGTCCTCTACCACGTCATGGAGGCGCTCAAGGGGCGGGACCTGCACACCATGCTCGACCGCTTCGGGCCGATGGTGCCGGCGCGGGTGGTTTACCTTTTGCGTCAGGTCTGCAGCTCCCTCGAGGAGGCGCACCAGATGGGGTTGGTGCACCGTGACATCAAGCCAGCCAACATCTTCGTGGCCCAAAAGGGTGGTCAGCACGACTGGGTCAAGGTCCTCGACTTCGGGATGCTCAAGCTGCGGCCCCTCAAGGGCAAGGTCGATGAGCTGGACCGCGAAGGGGTGGCATACGGAACCCTCGGCTTCATGGCGCCGGAGTTGATCCGGGCCGAGCCCAACGTCGATGGCCGGGCCGACCTCTACGCCGTGGCCTGCGTGGCGCACCTGATGCTCACCGGTCGCCCGGTGTTCGAGGCCAACAGCTGGGACGACCTCGCCGAGGAGCATCTCAACGGCGAGCCGCCGCCGCCCTCGTCGCGCTGCCAGAGCCCGATCCCGCCCGAGCTCGACGGCCTGATCACCGAATGCCTGGCCAAGTCCCCCGCCGATCGTCCGCCGACCGCCCTCGAGCTCGGCCACCGCCTGGCGCTCATTCCCGTCGCTGACCCCTGGACTGAGTTCAAGGCCGCCACCTGGTGGCAAGCTCACGCCGCCGACATCGAGACCGCCAAGGGGAGCGCGGTCGACGTGCCGAGCCGTCTGTTGCGCCCCCGGCGGCGGTGACCACACGATCCCCACGAGCCGCTCCGGCCATTCGTTGAAGTCAGCTGGGTTCAGGAGTACCTTGACGACCGATGGCAAAGGCCCGCCCCTTCGAGTTCACCGGTCTGCCCAAGTGGACCAAGGAGCAGGTCGCCGTCCACGAGGGCCTGGCCACCTACCTCTCCTATCGCCCCTTCCACCGGAAGTTCGCCAGGACCCTGGCCAGCGAGCTCGAGACCTACCTCAAGGCGCCCTGTAAGTTCAGCAAGCCGGAGCTGAGCGTGGTCAGCGATGACACGGTGGCCCGACTGGTGCCGAGCATCGCCTGCCTGGTGGTGATCGGGGCGGCGCCCACCGAGCACAAGATCCTGATCGACCTCGACACCACGATCGCGTCTTTTTGTATCGACCGGCTGCTCGGTGGTGACGGCGCGGTCAACAACATCCAACGGCCGCTGACTGAGATCGAGCAGGGGGTGCTCTCCTTCATGCTGCTCAAGGTCCTGCAGAAGATCGACAGCGGCTGGCAGAACGGCCGAGAGCTGACCCTCACCCTCGATCGCTTCGCCTCCAAGACCGTCGATCTCAACGACATGATCGAAGGAGTCGGCCACTATCACGTGCTCGGGGTCAAGATGGGGGTCGGCAAGAAGGTCGGCTACGTGCGCATCCTGTTGCCCGGGGCGCTGGTGACCGCCAGCTTTTCCTCGCCGCCGACGCAGGCGCCCGCCACCGTCGAGGAGCTCGACTACATGCGGGGCGTGCTCGAGACGCTCGGTGACCGGGAGACCCCGGCCCGGGTTGAGATCGCCAACCTCGACCTGAGCGAGGACGAGATCGCCAGCCTCGAGGTCGGTGACATCATCGTCCTCGAGAACCACGAAATTACGCAGTCCCCAAGGGGTGTCGAGGGCGCGGCCTTCGTGCGTATTGGCGCGGGAAAAAACGGTGGCCTCCGGGCCCGGTTGTTCGTAGAAGGCGAGCTGTCCAAGCTCGAGATTTCGGATATAGTCGTCCAGGAGCATCCCGCGGAAGGATCAGTACCGATGGGTGACGGTGAACCCGGCGCTGAAGATGTGCAACAGGATGAGGCCCCGGCTGAAGATCTGCCGGCCAACGGCCAGGGGGAGGTTTCGGTGCAGGGGGCCGGCTACGACGCGCCGGCCGACAACCTCTCGCAGACCGAAGGCCTCCTGCGGGACGTTTCCGCGCCGGTGGTGGTCGAGCTCGGGCGCATCACGTTGAACACGCAGCAAGTGATCAAGTTGCGGCCCGGCCAAATCCTGCGCCTGCCGCGGGGCCCCAACGATCCGGTGAACCTCGTGGTCAACGACAAGTTGTTCGCCCGCGGTGAGTTGATTGAGGTCGACGGCGAGCTCGGCGTGCGGCTCATTCAGGTCGTCGGCAGCTGAGCGCCGCCATGTCGGCGACCGCTTCCTCCATACTCCTGGCCGTCGGCGTGCTGGTCGCGCAGACCGGCGGTGGGCCAGGTGGTGGCGGTGAGCCACCCGCGGCCTCCGAGTCGAGCGCCGGTGAGCCGGCCTCGGACCTGACCGCCGACCAACCGCCCCCGTCGGAGTGGGATCGCCGGCAGGCAGAGAAGAACGCCGCGGCGGACGAGGAGGAAAGAGAGCTGACCGAGCTCGAGGAGCGCAGCTTCATCAGCCAGCTCTCCCAAACCCTGATCGCGCTCTTGGTCGTCTGCGGTATCCTGTGGCTGGTGGGGAGGTTCGCCATCTCCCGGCTCTCCAACGTGCGTTTCGGCGGCGGCAGC
>JAUUZB010000308.1 GCA_030590185.1 Deltaproteobacteria bacterium | reverse complement strand
GGGACATTAGATAGTTGACCTGGCGCACCATGCGGAACAGCGCGGCGAAGGCGCCGGAGATGTTCAGATCGCTGAACAGCGCCTGCTGGAGCTTCTCCCGCATCTCCGCGACCCAGGCCTCCACCTCTGGCAGGCGGGGCAGGTCGGCGGTGACCGCGGCGAGGTTGATGCAAAAATCGTCGAGGCGCTGCAGCGTCTGGCGCGCCGCCTCGAGTCGGTCGTCGGTGAGATGCACCGGCTGGCGATAGTGGGCCTGGAGCAGGAAGAAGCGAATCTCCCGCGGCGTGAAACCGCGCGTCACGAGGTCGGGCAGGCTGACCGCCTCGCTGTCGGTCATCTTCTTGTTGCCGGCCAGCACCAGCTCCGAGTGCAGCCAGTAGCGCGCCTGGGCCTCGCCATCCAACGCCCGGCACTGGGCGAGCTCGTTTTCGTGGTGCGGGAAGATCAGATCCACCGACCCGAGGTGGATGTCGAAGCGCCCGCCGAGGGTGGCGCGCGACATGGCCACGCACTGCACGTGCCAACTCGGCCGCACGTTGCCCCACTCGGTCTTGTAACAGTGCCCCTTGCGCATCTCCGCCAGGGTGGAGCGGCGCAACAGGGTGAAGTCACGCGGATCGTTCTTGTCGTAGCGCTCGAGGTCGACGGTGGCGCCGATTTTGATCTTGCCGAGGTCCTTGCCGGAGAGATCGCCGTAGTTCTCGCTGCGACCGATGTTGAAATAGACCGAGTTGAGTTTTTCGTAGGCGAAGCCCTTGTCGACCAGCTGGCGCGCCACGTCGACCATGTCGTCGATCGACTCGGTGGTGCGCACGTAGCGGCTGGCCTTCTTGATGCGTAGCGTCGCGAGGTCCTCGTGGAACTCCGCCTCGTGACGTGCGCACAGCTCGGGGAGTTTCTCGCCGCTCTTCTCGGCGGCGGCGATGGTGTTGTCGTCCTGGTCGGTGATGCTCACTACGTGCTCCACCGTGTGACCGGCGAGCTCGAGGGTACGGCGCACCAGATCGTCGGCGAGCATGCGCCGCAACAGACCGATGTGTGGCCGGCGATGCACGGTGGGGCCACAGGAGTATAAGGTTACCGGCCCGTCGTCATTGAGGGGCTCGAAGGGCTCGTAGCGGCTGGTCAGGGTGTTGAAGAAGTTGAGCTTGATGCTCACCGCCTCCGGCTCCGCCACCTGGAACAGCGGCGTGGAGAGGTAGCGGTCGCCACCGTCGGCGAGGATGGTGACGATCACCCCCGACTCGAGCTCGCGGGCCAGCTCACAGGCGGCGTGCACCGCCGCGCCGGAGCTCATGCCGACCAGCAAACCCTCCTCGCGGGCGAGCCGGCGGGCCATCTCGTAGGCGGCGTCATCTTCGATGTTGACCTTCTCGTCGTGCGCCTTGGGATCGTAGATCCCCGGGATGTAGGCTTCCTTGAGGTTCTTGAGCCCTTGGATGCGGTGGCCGAGATAGGGCTCGACGCCGATGGTGCGGATGCGCGGGTTGAGCTCCCGGAAGCGTTTGGAGCAGCCGACCAGGGTGCCGGTGGTTCCCATGGTGGCGACGAAGTGGGTGAGCCGGCCGGCGCTCTGCTCCCAGATCTCCATGGCGGTCCCGTGGTAGTGGGCCGCGACGTTGGCAGGGTTGTTGAATTGATCCGGGAGGAAGTAGCGGCCAGGATCCTCCGCCGCCATTTCGTAGGCGCGCTCGATGGCGCCGTCGGTGCCGCGGTCCGCCGGGGTGAGCAGGAACTCGGCCCCAAAGGCAGCGAGGATCTTGCGGCGCTCCACCGATACCCCCTCGCTCATGACGAGCAGCAGCGGGTAGCCCTTGAGCGCCGCCACCATGGCGAGGCCGATCCCCGTGTTGCCGCTGGTCGCTTCGAGGATGGTCTGCCCGGGGGATAGCTCTCCCTTGCGCTCCCCGTCCTCGATCATCCACAGGCCGATCCGATCCTTTACCGAGCCGCCGGGGCTCGACTTCTCGAGCTTGGCCCAGATCTCGACCTTCGGGTTGGGATTGACCACGCGGATCGGCACCAGCGGTGTGTTACCGATCAACGCCAGGGCGCCGGGACGAGGTGGGTCAGCGGGGGTGGGGTCTGCGCTCATGGCCTGTTGGTTGCCCCAAGAAGGGGGGCGAGGCAAGCGGACACGGCACGTCCATCGGACACGAGACCGGAGTCAAGCATCGCGCTTGACCCCCCATCGCCAAGGTTCGTATGAAAAGGGTAGGGTAGGGATTCCCGCTCGAACTTAACAGAATCCTCGTCCACACGAGTCGCCATGGCGGAGCCGACACGCGAACTCCCGGCCGACAAGCCGATCGTCAAGCTCCACGACGTATGGAAGCGCTATCCCAGCCCCGAGGGCGAGATCGCTGCGCTCGCCGGAGTCGCTCTGGAGATCCGGCCCGGGTCCTACGTGGCCATCATGGGCCCATCCGGTTCGGGCAAGTCGACGCTATTGAGTATCCTCGGCTGCCTCGACTCACCGACCAGCGGCAGCTACCAGCTCGATGGTCATCACGTCGAGCAACTATCCGACGACGAGCTGGCGCGGGTGCGCAACAGCAAGCTCGGCTTCGTCTTCCAGGCCTTCCACCTGCTCTCCAACCAGACGGCGCGCGGCAACGTCGGCCTGCCCCTGGTCTACAGCCAACGCTTCCTCTCCGGCCACCGGGAGCGCGCCTCTGACGCCCTGCGGGTGGTGGGGCTCGCCGATCGCATGGATCACTTCCCCAAGCAGATGTCCGGCGGACAAAAGCAGCGGGTCGCGATCGCCCGGGCCATCGTGACCGATCCGGTGGTCATCCTCGCCGACGAGCCCACCGGGGCGCTCGATTCCAAGACCACCGGTGAGATCCTGGCGCTGTTCGCCAAGCTGCACCGCATGGGCAGGACCATCGTGGTGGTCACCCACGAGCCGGAGGTGGCGATTGAGGCCCAGCGCCTGATCATGATCCGCGACGGCAAGATCGTCGCCGACGGGCCTCCCAAGGCGGTGTTGCGCCGGCATGCCAACGTTCTGGGGTTTGCACGCGATGATTGAGCAGGCTTCTTTTGGCGGAGGTCTGGCTCGCTATCGAGCCCTCCTCATCGACACGGTGGGAACTGCCCTGCGTTCCATCTGGGCGAACCGCCAGCGCGCCGTCTTGACCGCCCTCGGCGTGATCACCGGCTGCCTGGCCTTCACCGGCTCCTACGGCCTGCTGTGGGGCAAGTTCGAGAGCGACCTACGCGAGCTGCGGCGCCTCGGCTCGACCTATGTCAGCGTCTCGGCGCGCCACGGCTTGCTCAGCGAGCACGGCAGCGAGCTGGCCGATCAAATCCCGGCCATCGTCGCCTTTTCCCCGGTCTACTCGGCCGAGACCACCATGCGCACCCGGCTGCACTCGGCCGATGCCCGGGTACTCGGCGCCGCGGCTTCCATTCGCGCGATTTACGATCTGCGCCTCACCAGCGGCCGCTTCCTCACCCAAGGTGAGGTCGGTAGCGCCTCCGATGTGGCGGTCATCGGCGCCGGTTTGGCCAAGGCGCTCATGATCCGCGCCACCAACGGCGGCGACCCGATGGTCAAGGTTTTTGGCCACCCCGTTCGGGTGGTGGGGGTGATGGAGCCACGGCAGGGCGCCATGCCGGGTTGTGGCGAGTACGACACCTGCGTGGTCATGCCCCACGCCACTCTACGGGAGTTGGTCCCGGAGGTGCCGCTGGCCTTCCTCGCCTTCCAGACCAAAACCGAAAACGACGTCAAGCCGGTGGTCGCGGCCATCCGCTATCGCCTGCGTCGCATGTTGGGACAGACCTCCTTTGACCGTGACGCATTCCAGCTCCATCAGGCGGCCGACGTGATCGAACGCATCGAGCGAGAGATCAACACCGGCGGCGCCATCATCATGGGAATCGTTTGCCTGACCCTCCTGGTCGGTGGCATCGGTGTCATGAACATCATGCTCGTCACCGTGGTCGAGCGCACACCGGAGATCGGTCTGCGTAAGGCGGTGGGGGCGAGCTCCAAGGAGATCCTCTTGCAGTTCCTGGTCGAGTCGGTCTGCCTGTGCACCGGCGGCGGGGTGATCGGCACCGCCATGGGCTGGGTGTTGGCCTGGGCGTTGATCGACATGGTAGCTCCGGGGGTGGAGCCGGTGTTGCCGGCGAGCTTGATCCTGGCCTCCGTCGGTTTTGCCCTCCTCACCGGGCTGCTCTTTGGCTTCGCGCCGGCCATCAAGGCCTCGCGACTCAACCCGATCGAGGCCCTGCGACGTGATTAGGCGCGGCATCGTTCTCAGCTGGGTCGCCGCCGTGACTCTGCTCTGGTCTCCGGCCGTCGAGGCGGGCGTGCTTCAGCTGCGCGGGGCCTTTGACCAGGCCGTCCAGCGCAACCTGCGCATTCAAATGGCGCGTCACGCCGAGCGCGCCGCCGCCGCCGGGGTAGCGGTTAGCGAAGGTCGGTTTGCCTTTCAGCTGGGCAGCGACCTCGAAGTCTCCCAGCGCAACGCCTACAACCAGAATCAGGGCGGGCAGCTTCGTTACGAGCTCGGTGTGACCAAGCCGTTCAGCTCGGGCACGACCATCGGTCTGATCACCAGGGGCTCCCAGGTGTGGGGCCGCTCGGCGGCGACCCAGAGCTCCATCGACACCCTCGAGGTGCCATGGCAGACCGATCCCTTTTACTTTTCGGAGCTCGGCTCCGGCGGTCTGGCCTTCACCGTCCAGCAGGCTCTGTTGCGCGGCGGCGGCTTTGGCGCCAACGAGGCCCCGATCCACGCCGCCGAGGCGCGACTCGCCGCGGCCCAGGTCGGGCTCGAGGACCAAATCTCGGCCGAGCTGCGCGACGTGGAAATCGAATATTGGCAATGGGCAGCGGCGGTGCGCGCCATCGAGATCCGCCGGACCTCCCTCGACCTGGCGCGCATCCAAAAGAGACGAACCGCCGAGCTCATTCGTAAGGGCCGGCAGGCCAAGGTCGACGCCCTGCTCGCCGAGCAGATCGTGGCCGAACGCCTCGACGGGCTAGCGGTGGCCGAGAGCAATGCCGCCACCCGCTACGAAAACCTCTTCATCCTGATGGGCTCAACCCACGCAGAGATCCCGCGACCGTCGAAGACCCCGCAGCCGTTCCCAGAGACCCCCGCCCGCCTAGAGCCGACGGAGACCTTGCTCGCCACGGCCCAGGACCAGAACTTCCTGTTGCGCCAGTTGCGGCTCGAGCAGCAGGGGGTCGAGTACGATCTCGAAGCCACCGCCAACGCCGCCTGGCCCGAGCTCAACGCCCGCGCCAGCTTTGAGCTGGTTGGCCGGCACGCCACCTTTGCCGAGGCCTACGGTGATGCCTTCACCGGCGGCAACTTCTTCTGGTCCGGCACCATCACCTTCGCCTACCCGCTGGGCGGCAACCCGGCGGTGGCCGAGGCCGAGCAGCTCGAGGCGCTGCTGCGACGCCATCGCGACGCGGTGGAGGACTCCAGCCGCATGACCCAGCTCGCGGTCGCCACCGCCCGCCGGGAGAGCGAGCTCGCCCTCAATCGGATCTCCCTGGCCACCCTCGCCACGCACCTGGCCGAGGAGAAGCTGCGGGCCGAGGAGGAGCGCTACACCATCGGCCGCACCACCATGCAGAACCTGCGGCTCTTCCAGGAGGACCTCGACGGGGCGCGCCTGCGCGAGCTCCAATCGCGGGTCAACTACCTGGCGGCGCAGGCGCAGCTCGATCATCTGTTGGGGCGGTTCTTGACCAAGCGGGGGATCACGGCGCCGTGATTGGGGTCTGCCCCTATGCTCAAAGCCCTGAGCGCCACACCTCATCAATGGTATAATCAACCCGCATGATGATGATCCGCATCCCCAGCCGCGGCATCACGATCGGCCTGGCCGCCGTCTTCGGCCTCATCGCCGGCTGCGAAGCCACGACACCAACCGCCGGCAGCGG
>JAUUZB010000938.1 GCA_030590185.1 Deltaproteobacteria bacterium | reverse complement strand
GTGAGATGGCTTTCGCTGTCTAGCGGAGCCGTTGCTCGCCTCCCCCGGCCCGGCGGAGGTCGAGACCGAGCGCGTCTCCCAGATCTATGCCATCGCGGCCTGGTTGATCGGCCGCCGCCCGGACGCAAAGGGGCCAAAGGTCGGGCTCGGATGAACCAGGAAGAGTTCGTCAAACAGGGCCGCGGGCGCTGGGTGGCCTTCGAGGAGCTGCTCGGCTTGGTGGAGCGCCGCGGCCGGGCAAGGCTCGACGAGCTACCGCATCTCTACCGGGTCGTCTGCCGCGATCTCGCCATCGCGCGCCAGCGGCAGTTCGACGCCCACGTCGTCGATCACCTCAACAGCCTGGTGCTCAACGCCCACCAGCAGCTCTACAAACCCTCCCGGGGCTCCTACCGGCGCTTCATTGATTTCTTGGCCCGGGATTTCCCGCGGGTGGTGCGCGCCGAGGCGCGCTTGGTGGGGCTGGCGACCTTTCTCTTCTATGGCTCCGCCCTCGCCATCTACCTGCTGATCCTCTGGCGCCCTGAGTTGATCTACTCGCTGATGGACCCGAGCGACGTGCGCAACGTGGAGCGCATGTACAACCCGGCCGGCGAGCACTTCCTGCGCGAGCGCACCGCCGACAGCGACACCGCCATGTTCGGGTTTTATATCCGCAATAATATCTCCATCGCCTTTCGCACCTTTGCCAGCGGCCTCTTCTTTGGGGTCGGTAGCCTGTTCCTGCTGATCTTCAACGGCCTGCTCATCGGCGCGGTCGCCGCCCACCTCGGCAACGTCGGCTTTGTGCACAACCTGGCGGTCTTCGTCATTGGTCACGGCTCCCTGGAGTTGACCGCCATCACCTTCAGCGCCGCCGCGGGCCTACGCCTCGGCTGGTCACTGGTGGCGCCGGGGCCGTGGTCGCGGGCCGAGGCGATCCGCCGCGCCGCGCTACGGGCGATCCCGATCGTCTACGGCGCGACCGCTATGTTGCTCGGGGCGGCTGCGGTGGAGGCCTACTGGTCGTCGTCGGTGAGTCTGCCGCCGGCGGTGAAGTTCACGGTCGGTGGGTTGGGTTGGGTGGCGCTGGTTCTCTACTTCCTGTTCGCTGGACGGCGCGGGGACTGAGTGGACATCGAAAAGATCAGCGTCGAGTTGCGGCAGCGCAGCGCCTGGGAGGCCCTCGACCTGGGGTTCGCCATCGCGCGCCAGTGGTGGCCGACCCTGTTGGCGAGCCTGGTGTTGGTCGCCGGGCCGATCACGCTGGTGGTGAGCTTCCTGTGCGTCGAGGTCCCCTGGTTGGGGTTGATGATCCTCTGGTGGCTCAAGCCGCTGTTCGAGCGCATGCCGCTGCTGATCATCAGCCGGCGCTTCTTTGGCGAGAGGCTCGGACCGCTCGAAGCCGTACGCATGGTCGACCGGGCCTTTCTCGCCGGTCTGCTCGGCCTGTTGACCTGGCGCCGCCTCTCCCCCCTGCGTTCCTACCTCGCGCCGGTGGAGGCCCTCGAGGGGTTGTGGGGGCCGGAGCGGCGAGCCCGCGCCAACCTGATAGCCCGCAGTCAGACCGCCGCGGCAGGCAGCCTCACCTATTTCTTTTTCTTCGTCGAGGTGGTCATCTTCTTTGCTGTCTTCGTGTTGCTGGCCATGATCATCCCGGGGGAGACCCACTTTGGCGAGTGGCTCGGTGATTTCTTCCGCGGTGAGTCCGGCTGGCACTTGATCCTCGCCAACGTCATCTACGTGGCCGCCATGGTGACGGTGATGCCGTTCTACGCCGCCGCCGGCTTCGCGCTCTACATCAATCGGCGGGTCGATCTGGAGGGTTGGGATATCGATCTGGCCTTCCGGCGCATGGCCCGCCGGCTGCACAAGGTTGGTCTCGCCGCGGTAGGTGTGTTGTTGGTCGCGCTGGTGAGCGCGGCGCCGGCCCGCGCCGACCCTGGAGAGGCGTCACTCGCCGAGGTGCGGGCCGCGGCGGAGAAGGTGATCCAACACGAGGACTTCGGAGGTGAGCAGCTCGATCTGGTTTGGAAACCGATCGCTCCCCCAGAGCCGAAGGACTCGCGCTTCGATCTGGACGGTGAGCTATCGCTACCCGAGGCGCCCAACTTCGGCTTTGGATCGATCTTCGTCTGGTTGATCGGCATCGCCGGTGCGGTGACCCTCTTCTTCCTGATCCGCGCCATCTACCGTGGCCGGGCCGAGCGCCAGCGCGCCACCACGATCGAGCACCATCCCCCGGAGACCCTGTTCGGGCTCGACATCCGGCCACAGTCCCTGCCCAAGGACGTGGTGGCAGCGGTCCGACGGGCCTGGCGCGACGGCGACGCAGAGCTTGCCCTCAGCCTGCTCTACCGGGCGGCCCTCGCCCGCCTGACCGCCGACACCACCATCGAGATCCCGAAGAGCGCCACCGAGGGAGAATGCATCGACCTGGTGGCGCAGCAGGTCGACGAGGCGATCGCCGGTGACTTCGCGACCCTCACCCACGCTTGGGTCCACACCGCCTATGGTGACCGTCCACCGGAGGAGCCGGCCTTCCTCGACATGCTCGAACATTGGGCTGGGCACCTGGGGGGCACCCGGTGAAGTTGAGCCTGGAGTTCAAGGGCGCCCTCGGCGTGCTCGCGGCCTTGCTCCTGGTTGAGCTCGGCTGGTTGTGGTGGATGACGACCTTCCAGAAGTGGCCGGCCATGGTGCGCACCCCGCCGAGCCGCGAGGCGCAAACCAACGATCTACTCGCCGCCTCCCGCATCCTGGAGGAGCTCGGCTTCGCGGTGCACGAGTTCCCGGGCCTGCACACCGGCGAGCTGCCAGAGGGTGGCACGCTGATCATCACCGCCTCCCGGGAGCACCTCGGCGAAGTCCACAACCAGGCGCTCATCGCCTGGGTGGAGGCCGGGGGGCACCTGGTGGTGGTGCCGACCGTCGTGGATGAGCCCGCCTCCGAATGGCTCGCCGACGAGGAGACGGCGGCCGAGGAGGAATCGTTCTTCGAGGACTCCGAGCTGCGCATGCGCGATCCGTTGCTGCGCGGGTTGGGCGTCGACATCGTCGAGGTGCACGAAGAGCACAGCGCCAGCCGGCTGCTCGAAATCCTGCGCGAAGGCATAGCGGAGACCATGCAGGTAGAGCTGCCGGGTCAGCCGCTGCT
>JAUUZB010000537.1 GCA_030590185.1 Deltaproteobacteria bacterium | reverse complement strand
GCGCAGGCGCGGGAGTGGGTCGAGACCAGCGAGGTGCTCCGGCCACGGTTTGGGCCGACCGGCGCGATGCCACAACACCAGGCCGCGTAGGAAGTAGGCGTGGCAAACCGCGACTTCCTCGAAGCGGTCGAGTTGGGCGGCGAGCAGGGCGGGCCAGCCGGGCTCGGGGCAACGCACCGGGATCCTGTCCCGGTCGGCGAGCAGGGTGAGGAGGCCGCCCTCACCTCCGTGATCGAGGATAGCGGCGCGCCGGTCGGCGGCGACCTGACGCACCCGGCCCTCCACCATGGCGATCAGATCCCGCCCACGCCCCGCCTCCACGAACTCGTGCCAGCGGCGCTCGAGCTCGTCTAACTCCGGGTCCTCTGGATCGTTGACGTGGCGGAGTCCGCAGCAAACCAGCGCGCTGCCGCGGTGCTCGAGATCGAAGTAATACGGCGGAGGTGGGCCGCGAACGCGGTCGCGTAGGCTGTCGAGGGGGTGGAGGGCGTCTTCGATCCAGGCGTCGCCCGTCATGCGGCCTGGGTCTCGTCCAGCTGATCCTTGAGCTCTTTGCCGATCGTCACGACGGTGGCGGCCAGCTCCTCGAGTTGGCACGGCTTCCCGTCGCCCCGCCTCAGGCACCCGCCGCAGGCGTCGACGCTCGGACAGGTGGCGCAGCCCGGCCGCGCCGCCAGCCATTTCTCGAGGGAGGGCGGCTCAGCCTGAACCTGCTGCAGCATCTCCTTGCTGTACTCCGCCACCGGCTCTTGGCTCGAGGTCTTGATCTCGTAGTCGCCGGGACGCAACCCCAGCCAGTTGGCGAAGATCGGCGGCTGTCCGCGGGCGGCGCGCAGCAGCATCTGGTCGAAGGGCGAAATAGCGGCCTGCCAATCTCCCTGGTAGACGAAGGTCTTGAGCAGCTCCTCGAGCGCCGCCGGGCCACCCTCGGCGTCGGCGATGGACGGCGCGTCGAGGATGATGTGGGTGTTGAGCTCGTTGAGGAGGCTGGCCGCTTGCACCAAGCCCTCGGCCTCGAAGAGCACCACCCCAGCCCGCAGGCGCTGCATCATGCGCTCCCAGAGCGGCAGGAATTGCGCGTGGGCGTTGTGGGCCCAGAGCTTGAGACGCAGGTTGCGCTCGGCCGGGATGTCCGCGAGGCCCGCCTCGAATTGCAGTTGGGAGCCGCTGGGTTGGGGCAAAACCCACAGCTCCTTGCGGCCCGGGAGCTCGGCGGCTTCGATCAACAGCTTGGGATCATCGGCGGTGTAGATCGGGGAGGGCGGGCCGCGAGTCACCTCGGAGTCCGAGGCCTTGATGGTGTCGAAGAGCATGCGATAGGACTCGCACCAGATGAATGCCGGCGAGACGTCACCGTAAGCCAGGGCGGCGTCGTCCGGGCAGCCACCGTGGCAGAGGCCCTGGTACTCGCAGCCCTGGCAGTGCCCCTCGCGCAGGCGGTCGAAGCGGCCCTCGATGGTCGCCTTCTCCGGACTGTCGTTGAGGAGATCGATCAGCGGGCGGTCGCGGAGGTTGCCGTAATAGGCGCCGCTGTCGATCCGTCGGCCGCAGCCCGCGACGTTGAGATCGAAGTCGATGCCGACGTGGCTGCGCGAGCAGTTGCCAGTGAAGGAGCAGGAGAGACCCTGGGGCCGCTGACCGGGCTTCCGCAGGGCGTCTACGAAGCCGAGCAGCGGTGTCACCAGGACGGTCCGTTCGCTGCGCTCCCACAGCCGCCAGATTTCGATTAGGAACTCCCCAAACTCCTGGGGCGAGATCAAGACGCTTTCGGAGCCGACCGCGTTGCCCTGCGGATAGACCGGGTTGATCTGCAGGCCAAAGGGGCGCCCGATCGATGCCGAGATCTCCTCCGCCGCCTCGTAGAGGCGTTGGGCCTGGCCCAGGGCGGGGCGGGTGACCACGAAGATCGCCCCGGCATGGAAGCCCTCCTTCTCCAGGCGCAGATAATTCTCCAACCAGGCAGGGAAGGCATCGTTGCCATCGGTGTCGCGCCGGCCGGTGTTGAGCGGATCGATCGAGGTGCCGATTTTGATCTTGTGACGTCGGGCGACTTCGATGACGTCGTCGTCCCAGGCGAGCAGGTTCGACTGCATCGAGAGGTTGACGGTCTTGGCGAGCGCTTCGATCTTTACGCAGGCCCACTCGAGGAACTCCGCTCCGAGCATCGTTGGCTCGCCACCGTGGAAGGTGAAATGCAGGGCCTCGATGTTGCGGTCTTCGACCAGCGCCTCGAGCTCGCGGACCACGATCTCAAAGTCCTCGCGGGTGACGAGTTTGCCGCCCAGCTCACCGACCGCACAAAAGGCACAACCGGCGTTGCAGCGGTTGGACCCCTTGAAAATGACGGTGAGGTTTTGGTGGCCCTTGGAAGGGTTCAGGCGCTCGCTTTTTTCGGTTGGAAGCACGGGTCCATTCTCCTGTAGACGTGGGCCGCGCATCCCCCCGGGCACTGGTTGCGCTTGCGATGGCGGCAGCTCACACACTCTGGCAGCGCCCCTGTCGAGAACAGCGGTTCGAGTTTTTCACGGAAGAACCTGTTGAGGTGCTCGGCATCTTCGAAGTCCGTGAGGTGTTCCCCTTGAGCGAAGGTCGAGAGGGGGAAGCACGCCCAGGCGGTGAGGTCGGTGCCGATGTCGAGCGCCGGACCGCAGGAGGCACGGAAGCGCGCCCCCGCGACGGTAAGCCGGCCGAGCTCCTCATTGTTGAACATGCAGAGCACGAAGCCGCAGTCAAAGCCGAGGCTGATGTTGTGCTCGTCGCACCTATCCGTCAGCTTCATGATGGTCGGCACCATGCTGCGATAGTCGGCAACATCGATGTGCTCGTTGTCCAGCTTGGCCAACGGCTGGGCGACGCCCAAGCGGATCATGCGCCGCGTCCCGTATTTGTTGATCAGGTCGATCAGGAAGAACGGGTCAAAGTCGGCGCGCGAGATGTTGAAGCTCAACGAGCAGATCGATCCGAGCCGAGAGAGGAAGTACTCCTGGCGCTCGTGCTCCTCCGGGACGACGGTTGGCCCATTGACGTTGACCACGAAGGTGGTCTTCTCGCGGTTCTTGGCGGCGGCCCGCTCGACGAACCGGATGTCGCGCTCGCGCCACAGGCCGTTGGTGAAGACCTTGATCTTGATGTCCCGCTCCCACACATCCTCGAGCAAGGTGGTGAACTGCGGGTGGATCGACGGCTCCCCGCCGAGCAGACCGATGTTGTCTATCCGGCTCTTGACCGCGAAGTCGATGGCGTAGGCGAAGTCCTCCCGCGAGATAACCGGCGGAGCCTTGCCGGTAGGGCTGGCGTTCTTCCCAACCGAAACCCTCTCTTGGGCAAAACAGTAACGACAGCGACGGTTGCAGCTGTTGGTGAGCAGAATGTTCATGGGTTCGCGGCCGAGCCGGTGTGGCGCTTCCCAGTCCGCCCGCGGCGCGCGTTAGCGCTCAGGCGGAGTAGTTGTAGTAGTTGCTGTAGTAGTCGTAGTACGAGTAGTAGTCGTAGTACGAGTAGTAGTCGTAGTACGAAGAATAATCGCTATAACTGTAGCTATAGTAGTCGTAGTAGTTACTATAGTCAGTATAGATACCACAGGCCGCCTGGGAAGCCGCGCCGGCGCCAAACAGCATGCCTACGAGCGCGGTGGAGTAGGTCTTCTTGAAGAAGTCACGGCGGGTAACGTCTTTGTCCGCCTGCTTCTCGTCAGTCACTATCGCTTGCTGTTCGGCTTTTTTCTCACTCACGGGGAACTCCCTCCAAGTGGCAGATGACGTCACAACGTAGTACAGCGTTCGATATTATCGCGTTCCTCGAGTGGTGACAAGGCGAGTTTTCAGGGCTCGCCGCGGTCAACCATCTCCCCATACGTTCTCCCACTCCCGTCCACAGTATCGCTAAAATCCCGCAAGAGGTGGTCAAATGCGGCATCTGCGCCCTCCTGGTCCCCTTGGTCACCCTTGACCCGGCCGAGGTTAAATAGGGCCTTGGGGAGTACTGGATCGCCGTTGGCAAAGGTCGCATTGCTCTGTGTGTCCACGAGGGATTGAAAGTAGCGCGCCGCCCCATCGAGGTCGCCCTCTTCGTGGAGCGCGGCCCCGAGGTTCATGGCGGCGCAGCCGCCGCGGTTGCTGTCGAGGTAGTCGTTGGCCAAGGTCTCGAGGGCCTCGCGCCCCTCGGCCCCGTTCGGGTCCTCCTGCCCGGCGCGGTAGAGATCCTCGATGTGTTGGAGCTCCTCCTCGGAGTAGGCCTCCGCGTCCTGGGCCTGGGCGCGGTAGAAGGAGCCGGTGGGCCGGGCCCGGGATCGGCGTTTCTCCCGTTCGTCTGCCCCGTCAGCTTCGGCGCCCTCGCCAGGCTCGCCGGATTCGCCGGTTCCGTCGCTAGCGAACGCACCGTCTCCGGTCCGACCAGACCGGCCGCCGGCGCGGGGCAGGCCCCTCTCGCGCCCCTGTTGGGCGATCTGCTCGAGCCG
>JAUUZB010000828.1 GCA_030590185.1 Deltaproteobacteria bacterium | reverse complement strand
CCGGCGCCAACCAGCATTTTCAAAAAGCCACCGAGGCGCTCAAGGCGTTGCAGGCCACGAGCCGCCGCCACGCGCTGGTGGTATCGCCCGACGCCACCGAGCGAGCCTGGCTCGTGGCACAGCTCACGCCCTTGGGGCTCGACACCGTCGATGCGGCGGACCGAGGCGCCGCAGAAACGGGAATGAATGGGGGCCGGCTCGAGCTCGCGGTCATCGATAGCCGACTCGGTTGGGATGAGGTTCGAGCCCTGGTCGCAGCGGTACAGGGCCAGGACCCCGACACCGCCATGGTGGTGATGAGCGACGCGCGCCCGGAGCTCGCGGTGATCACGGAGCTGATCGACCGCGGGGTTGGCTCGATCCTAGATCGGCCGGTGGACGCCGGCCGGTTCAACGCCAGCGTGGAGCGTCTCCTGGGTGCCGCCGCGACCGTGGGCGAAGGACGCCACGCTGTGAGCGCGGGACGGGAGGGCGGCCGAGCGTGAATTGGGAAGGCATGCGGTCCTCGATCGCCCTCGACACGGTGGCGCTAGCGGCCTGCGCGATTGGCTTGGTGCCGATCCTGATGGCCTCCTTCTCCGATGCCCACGGCGAAACCGAGGGGGGCAGCGAGCAACCGGAGATCGGCTCGTTGGCGCGCAGCTACGAAGACGTGCGCCGACGATCCGAAGGTCGGCTGGTCTGGAGCGAGGTCGAGACGGGCGAGAGCGTGCGACAGGGTGACGCCATCTACGTCGGCACCGATTCCACCGCCCTGGTGATCCTCGAGGATGGGGCGCGCATCGACATCGACGAGAACTCCCTGGTGGTGTTGGAGCTATCCCGCGACGGGGACGGGTCGGGCCCCGGGGTGGCCTCCATCGCGGTGGTACGCGGCGGGGCAGCACCAACCGCGGGGCGGGGTCAGCTGAGTCTGATCGTGGGCGAGAGCAACGTCGCGCTGGCCAAGGGATCCCGGGCGGAGGTACGGGTCAGCGATAAACGCGGCGCCCGCATCGACGTTACCGCGGGCAGCGCCGATCTGGTCACCGCGCAAGGCAAGCGGACCAGTCTTCGCGAGGGCCAACGCGGGAATGCAAACGGCTCGGTGAGCGAGCTGGCGATCGCGCTGAGCACCCCGAGCGCCGACCAGCGTTTGTTTGCCAGCCCCGATCTGGCCGAGGTCACCTTCCGCTGGAAGGCGGTGCCCGGCAGAGGGCGCTACACCTTCGAGCTGAGCGACGACGGCGATTTTGGCCACCTGGTGGCGACCACCCAAACCGCGGGCACCGAACACCTACAGGCGAAGATCGAGCCCGGCGTCTACTACTGGCGCGTGAGACGAAGCGTGCCCGGCGGCGCGCAGCTCAGCGCTGAACGCAAGCTCGTCATCCGACGCGACCGGGCGCCGGTCCCCTACGCGCCAACGGCTGGGGCGGATGTGATCATCGGCGGGGGCAAGCCGGTGCCCTTGGCCTGGAGCGCGATCAACGGCGCGTCGTCCTACGACCTGCAGCTCACTCGCGAGAGCGGTGATTTCGAATCCCCGCTCTTCACCACCGAGTCGGACCGGCCGCGCTATAGGCTGCGCGAAAAGCTCGACGAGGGAAGATACTGCTACCGGGTGCGAGCCCATGAGGAGGGCCGCCGGGTCTGGTCCAAGCCGCGCTGTTTTCGGGTCGTGTTGACGCCGGTGTTGATCGCACCAGAGGTCGAGGGACACCATCGCGAAACGATCCCGGGCAAGAAGCGCAAAAAACCGAGGGGCTCCTGGCTCTACCTGGTGATCGGCTCGGTTGCCCACGCAGCGCCGGCCGCCGACTCGGCGATCGTGTTGCGCTGGGGCAAGATCGCCGGGGCCGTGGCCTACCGGGTCGAGATCGCCGAAGACAAGGAGTTTCGCCGGGTGGTGGTGTCGGAGAAGGTCAACACGACCTACTACCGCTGGCGCACGGTCACCCGGCGGGTCTACCACTGGCGCGTCCGGGGGATCGACGCCGGTGGTCGCGAAGGTGCCGCGAGCACGCCCATTCGCATCGAGTCCGAGGTCTCGGCCCCGACCCTGCTCGAGCCTAGCAGCGGGCTCAAGCTCTACTACAAAACCGCGCCGCCAAAAGTCAGCCTGCGCTGGAAGCCGTCTGAGGTGCTCAAGAAGTATCGGATCGAGATCTCCAGGGATCCTGGCTTCCCAGCGAGTCAGACGTCGACCGTCACCGAGTCGGGTAACAGTCACCTCTTCGTGGCCAAAAAACTCGGCACCCATCATTGGCGGATCACTGGGATCGATCTCACCGGCGAGCCCACCCCCACGAGCGAGGCACGCACCTTTTCGGTGGTCGCCGCTGCGCCGACGATCAGCAGCCCCAAGCGCGGCGCGGCTCACGGCTGGGAGAAGGAGAAGCTCGTCGTACCCCTCGCCTGGAGCTGGCGACCGGTGCGAACCTACGAGATCCAGGCCTCCCTCGACCCCAAGCTCGCCACCGACGTGGTGAAGCTGACCAGCACCGAGACCAAAACGAAGCTCGAGCCGCCGGGGCCCGGGGTCGTGCATTGGCGCGTGCGGGGTGTCTCCCCGCACACCAGCTGGAGCGCGGTGTCTACCTTTGAGGCGCGACCGGCGGCGCCCGTGCCTACCCTCCCCGAGGATGGCGCCCGGGTCACGTTCGCCGGCGACAACAACGCCGTCGAGCTGCGCTTCACCGGCGTGCCGAGGGTGACAACCTACGAGATCGAGCTCGCCAAGGAGTGGACCGACACCGAAGAGCCGGTGCGCGTGGAGCGCGTGTCGGGAGAGGCCGGCCAGACCTCTACCTTCCTCTGCGAGGGACTCACCGCGGGCCGCTATTCCTGGAGCGTCCGGGCCGTTGCCGGGAAGATCACCGGCGAGGCATCGGCGCCCCTCAGTTTCGAATTGGTCTCGAGCTCGGACGAGATCATCGCGCAGGCTGGCGGCAAGGGCGGCCGGGTGGGCACCGGGACGACGCCCAAGGACCTCGATCCACCGCCGGACTCGACCGAGCCGGTGTTGTTCCTCGGTCCGCGGGTCGGGTTCATGGTCAACCTCGGCGCCATCGTGGCACCGCGTTTCGGCGCGACCCTCGTCTACCGCTTACCGATCCTCGCCGGCGCGGTGGCGGCCTCCCTGTCGGTCGACTACTACCTGGCCTTTGCGACGGTGACCGACGCGACGAGCGGCTTGAGCTTCGACTCCGGGCTGCACAGCGTACCGATCGAGCTGGTCGGGAGCTACGTCATCGAAACCGAATGGCTCGACGTGCGCCTCGGGTTGGGCGCCTCGCTCGTCGTCTCCTATATCACCGTGAGCTCCGACACTCAGCCCGCGCTCGGGCAGGTCAGCGTCGACGGTGGTGCGGTCGCGGTCGCCGAGGCGGCCAGGGCGATCGGTCCAGGGAGACTCTTCTTCGCGGCTTCCTTCGCCCTGACCTCCTGGAACGGCGGTGACCTGGG
>JAUUZB010000760.1 GCA_030590185.1 Deltaproteobacteria bacterium | reverse complement strand
GATAGGTCACCGTAACGGTGCCGCCTCCCTTTGGCTTGGGGAAGACGATCTTTTCCACCACCCGGCGGATGCATTTGGCGAGGCCAGGGTGCCGCCCGCCGGGTTGCGTGACCTCGACCCGGCTAACCTTGCCGTCGGCGCCGATCACCCAAGCGACGGTGAGCTTGCCGGCCAGGGCCGGGTTTTTGGCCAGGCTCCTCTCGAAGCAGCGGTGGATCGCCCTGCGGCCACGCTGCAGTTGCTTGGCGATGACAGCCTTTGTCAACCCGCCGACGACGGTCGCGTCGCGGGGCGTTGCCCCTGCCGTTGGGGCGCCACCGCAAACGAGCGCACAGCTCAACAGGACAAACCTCGTCATCGCGTACCTCCGGCTCGTACGGCCTATCGAGTTCTTCTCGTGAAAGGGGGGTCGTTTGATCCATCGGGAATCGCGACCGAGACCGGACATCGCGATACCCGTGGAGACACCGTTCGATTCAGAGTAGGCTCCGGCCATGTTTCGGTTGCTCGGATGCCTCGTGCTGGTGGCCGGACTCGCGGCCTGCGGACCGCGCCTGTCACGCGGCCTCCTGGCTGAGCACCCACCGCTCCACCTCGAGGTAGAGCGTCCACGGGTGACGACCGCCAGCTCCGAGCAACGTCCATCCTGGCTGCGGGAGAGGCGCTCCGGTGGAACCGACGTGGTGAGCTTTGTCGGTCAGGGTTCGGCGGTCACGCGCGAGGCCGCCCAACGCGACGCGACCCGAGACCTGTTCGAGGCGGTGGGGCGATACGTCTCCACCGACGTGCAGTCCGAGTTTGAGGCCACCGAGACCCTGCGCCAGAGGGACGGTGACACCAGCGGCAGCTTCTCGGCTCGTTCCGAGGTGCACACCCAGGCGGGGGACACGGTCGAGCGCATCCGGCCAGCCGGCGTCTACTGGGAGCGGGTGGAGAGCCCGGGGCAAAGCGCGACGTTCCATTACTACGTCCACGCCCTGGTCCCCCGCGCCGATATTGAGCGCAGCGCCCAGCTCGCCGCCCTCGGGGCTGGGGCGCTGGTGGTGGTGTTGCCATTTGTCAGTCCACGGGCCGGCGAGGGCGAAGCCCTGCGTGCACAGCTCGCTGACCGCTTGAGCCCGCTCTCTGGCTACGCGGTCTGCCCCTGGACGTTGGTGCAGCCGATCTTGGCCGGGGAGCCGCAGCTGGATCTCGACGCGGTACGCGACCAGCTATCGCCGCGCTTGGTGGTGACGGGTCAGGTTACGCGCAGCAACGGACGGGTTCAGGTCAACTACGTCGTGAGCGATGGCTCAGCGGAGGCGGTGTACGGCCACGGGCGCTTGGCGCGTCCGGCGACGGAGCTGTTCGAGCTCCAGGACGAGCTGGTGGCCGCGGTAGCGCGCGACGTGGCCACGGCCCTCAGGCGTGGGGAGGCCGATAGGTGATGACGGTAGCGCGCGACGTGGCCACGGCCCTCAGGCGTGGGGAGGGCCGATAGGCGATGACGGTACGCTGGGTTTTCTGGTGGCGGTTGGTCGTCGCGATCCTGGCCGCGGGTTGCGGTGCCCGGGGTGGTGCCCCCGGTTCCGAGGACCGCGACCGGATCGGCGCGGACCGGCTGGCGCCGGTGGTGGTGGAGCAGAGTCAGCCCACGACACCGGCCTGGGTCAGCGGCGAGCCTGCCGCCACCGCCGGAGTGGTGGCCTTCGCGGGTCACGCCGAGGCTTCGTCGCTGCAGGCGGCAAAGGAGTCGGCCCGCCGGGATCTGTTGGCCTCGGTTTCGAGCTTTGTCTCCGTGGAGGTGGAGAGCGAGGAGACCGACCGCGAGAGCTACGCCGTGGTCGATGGCGTGGTTCACACGGAGCTGGAGATCAGCACCCGCGTCCGCACCCGTTCCTCGGCGGCGTTGCGGCAACTCGCCCTCGATGGGTTCTACTGGGAGAAGGTGGTGGCCTCTCCCCTGACCCCCCAACGTCTCAGCTACCGTTACGCCGTGCGCGCTTCCCTGCCGCGCCTCGAGGTCGCGCGATTGCGCGGCGCGGCGCAGGGGGAACGGCGTGAGGCTACGGGTCGCAAGGTGGTGGTGTTGCTGCCGCTGGAACCCCTGGCCTCGCCCGCCGACGCGGAGGTGCTGCGTCATGGGCTGGTGGAGGAGCTGGGCGCGCGGTTGAGTCGTGGCGCTGGGATTCACCTGGGCGACCCGAATCTGGTGCGTGCGTTGTTGCCCGCCGGCGGGGGCGATTCCTCCGACCCGCAGCTGCTCGCTCGCCTCGGGGACGCGTTGTTGCCGGATGTGATTGTCCGCGGGACTTTTCAGCGGGATGGGGATCGCCTCAAGGTTTCCTTGGTGACCCACGATGGCGCCAGTGGTCGGCCGTTGGGTGTCATCAGCCGGCAGCGACCGTACCGGGAGCTGATGCTGCTGGTGGATGAGCTGGCGCGGGTGTTGGGGGGGGAGATCGGCGCGGGTACGGGTGCGGGTACGGGTGCGGGTACGGGTGCGGGGTCGGGTACGGCTTCGGGGTCGGCGACGGCGACAGGGCCGGTGACGGCACCAGGGCCGGCGCTGGTGGCGGCCCCGGTTTCGGCGGGCGATCTCGAGGCCTTTGCGGCCTATCACCGAGCCCAGGATCTCGCGGCCAAGGGCGCCCTCGAGCCGGCGGTCGATAGTCTCCACCACGCCATCGAGCTCCAGCCGGAGGAGTCGCGCAGCTACGTGCGCTTGGGTCGAATTCTGGAGCGCATGGGTCGCTACGGTCGGATCCCGCCCTCCCCGCCGGCCGCCCGTCAACCGGACGGCCCGGTCTGGGTGTGCAGCGACGTCGCCAAGCAGGCGCTGGCTCGCGCCGAGCGCTCTCTGGCCGAGCGTGCCCTCGGACTCCAAACGGGTACCGCCGAGCGAGCCCCGTGGTGGCAGGGGACCGACAGCCTCGACGTGGATGACCTGTTTGCCATGGCTGGGCTCGAGCTCGCGATCCTCGTGCACGCTGGCCTCGACCCAGGGGAGCTCGATCACGGTCTGGTCGTCGAGCCATTTCGGCCGGCCTCCGCCGCCGAGGCCTACTGGCTCGGCCTGCTGTTGGCGGCAAAGCAGGGCGACGTCCGCGCAGCGATGGAGACGGCGTTGGCGCTCGCTGCGCTGGCGGTGCGCGTCGATCGGCTCGATGCCGCCGAGATGATGTTCAGTGACGTGGTCACCTGGGCGGTGCGTGCGAGGGATCCCCACCTGCGTAGCCTCGGTCTATTCGGGCTGGGCGTGGTGATGCGCAAGCAGGGGCGTTGCGAAGAGGCCCGGCGTAAGCTCGAGGGCGCGCTGCTCTTTCGTGCCCAGCTGGGGGAGAAGCCGCTCCTGCTCGAAATCTATAACGAGCTCGGCGGCCTGGCGGTCGAGATGGGCGAGCTGCGCGCCGCCGAGGATTGGTTCGAGCGCGCCTGGCGCATCGCCGTCCAGCTCGGCAACCGCTACCTCGAGGCGGTGCTCGGCAACAACATCGGCGTGCTCGAGTACAATCGTGGCCAGGTGGCGAGCGCCAACGAGCGTTTCAACCGCGCCAAGGATTTCCTGTTCAACCTCGGGGAGAGCGAGGGGCAGATCGCCTCCGGTCTCAACCTCGGCTACGTCACCCACCTCCTCGGTGACCCAGAGGCGGCGGCCGCG
>JAUUZB010000667.1 GCA_030590185.1 Deltaproteobacteria bacterium | reverse complement strand
CTGGCCGGGGCATACGGCGCGGGGGTGCTCTTGCGACGATGGGCGTACGACAAGCGGGTGTTGAAAGCTATCGCTCCGCCGGTGTTCGCGATTTCGGTCGGGGGCCTCGAGGCGGGCGGCAGCGGCAAGACCCCGGTGGCCGTTTGGTTGCTCGAAGCCCTGATGCGGGCCGGGCGCTCCCCGGGCCTCGTCACCCGCGGGTATCGGCGTCGCACCCGCGGGCTGGTGGTGCGGGGGCGGGGCGAGGAGCCGAGGTGGGATCAGATCGGGGATGAGCCGGCGATGGTCGTGGCCTCTGGACTCGACGTGCCGGTGGCCGCCTGCGCCGATCGCCGCGCCGCGGCGCGGGCTCTGAGCGAGACCCACGGCTGCGACGCCCTGGTGCTCGACGATGCCTTCTCCCACCGCGCCATCGGTCGTCACCTCGACATCGTGGTGCTCCGCGGTGAGGCGCCGCTCGGACGGGGCCATCTGTTGCCCTGGGGCAGTCTGCGCGAGCCAGCCTCGAGCCTGTGGCGGGCGGACGTCCTGTGGTTTCACCTGCGCTGTCGTCCGTCGGGGGTGGATCCGGCCTGGCTGCGCTACGGCGATCCGCGCGCCCTGCGCGTCATCAGTCGGGCGCAACCGACCGCGGCGCGCACCCTGACCGGGGGGACCTTCGACATCTCCGGGGCGCGGGTGCTCGCGGCGGCCGGGATCGCTCGGCCGCGCGACTTTGCCGACGGTCTGCGGCGGCTCGGGGCAGAGGTGCTCGGGTTGGTCAGCTTTGCGGACCATCACGTCTACGACGAGACGGACGTCGACCGGCTGTTGGCCCGGGCCCGGGATCAGGGCGCCGATGGCGTGGTGGTCACCCCCAAGGACGCGATCAAGCTGACGCGTTGCACGAACGGCGCGGCCCTGTGGGTGGTAGGCACGCGGGTGGAGCTGCTCGAGGGCGGCGAGCGCCTGGCCGAGCGACTCGGGATCGACCCGCGGGGATTCACGCAACCGGACGAGCGCGGCGTCGATAACTAAACATGAGCGTCGTCGGACAAAAAATAAATTGGCGGCTCGTGGTAGGTCCGGCGAAGCTTAATATCGAGGGCGGTCGCTCCCAACGGGGCGACCGCCCATTTTTTTTTCTACCCCCCCTGGCCGGCGAAGGCGCCTTGAGCCCACCCTTTCAACCTCCCCGCCCGGCGCGTTAGAGTCCCGGCGTGGGCTTTCCAACACACGTCGACCGCTATGAGATTGGGGAGGTCATCGGCTCCGGCGCCATGGGCACCGTGCGCCTGGCCTGGGACCCGAAGCTCCACCGCGAGGTGGCGATCAAGATTCTGCGCACCGAGGTCTCGACCGACCGCAAGGTGCGCACGCGCTTCGGCCGCGAGGCGCGAGCCGTCGCGGCCCTGCGCCACCCGAACATCGTCGAGATCTACGATTACTCCGGGGAGGACTCCGAGTACCTCTACATCGTGATGGAGAAGCTCGAAGGGGACGACCTGTTCAACATCGTGGCCGAGAACGGCGCCATGCCAGAGCCCGCCGCCGCCGCGGTAGGCCACGAGCTCTGCCTAGCGCTCAACGTCGCCCACGAGGCGAACATCATCCACCGGGACATGAAGCCGGAGAACGTCTTCATCAGCCCCTCCGGCCGGGTGGTGCTCACCGACTTTGGCATCGTCAAGGCGATCGACGAGAGCGCCGCCATTGATGGTGGCGGCAAGGCTACCGACATCATTGGCACGCCCGGCTTCATGCCGCCGGAGCTGATGATGAACAAGGGCCTCGGCCCCTTCACCGACGTCTTCGCCCTCGGCGCCCTGCTCTACAACGTCGCCACCGGCCAGCTGCCCTTCGACGGGCCCGGCCCGGTGGAGATTTTTCGCAAGATGATGGCCGGTGAGTTCGAGGACCCTCGCCTGCACAACTCTTACCTCTCCGATGAATTCTGCCAAGTCCTGGCCGGATCCCTCGAGCCGAAGCCGAAGAAGCGCATCCAAACCGTGGCCGAGGTGCGCCAGGGTCTCAAGGAGGTCTTGGCCAACGCCGGGGTCACCGATCTACGTGACGACATGCGCGACTACATGGCCAGCCCCGAGGACTACCGGGAGGCGGCCAGCCGCCGCAGCGCCGACCATCTCCTGCGGCGCATCAAGATCGCGACCAAGGATAAGAACTTTCAGCTCGCCGAGGATCTGCGCCTGCGCCTCGCGATCCTCGATCCGCAGAACCGGGAGGTCCACGAGGTCACCGGTCTAATGAAGCTGCCGACCAGGCCGGGCGCCGAGGACCCCGGCGACGAGGCGCCGGATGGGGATGAACGGCGTCCCAGCGGTGGTGCGTCGGCCCCGCGCAGCCTCGGCGGTAAGAAGCTGGTGATGGTGGGCGCCATCCTCGTCACCCTCGCGGTGGCGGCCGCGGCGGCATTCTTCCTTTGGCCGAGCAACCTGCCCGAGACGACCAAGGCGTCAGGGGACGCGGCGGCGGCAACCGGCGGGGGGGGCGAAACCGGGGACGCGGCTGGCGAAGGCGACCAGGTGGCGGGTGACAACGGCAGCGACCCGGGCGGCGCTGGAACGGCGGTGGCGCCGACACCCGACGATCAGGCGACCGCAGGGGCCAAGGGCACCGTGGAGGTGATCTTCAAGGGGACCCCGGGCACCCTGTTCCTGGACGGCGATCGGATCGCCCGGGTGAAGAAAAAAAAGGTCCTCGAGGTCGCGGCCGGCGAGCATCTCTTTGAGGGCCGGGCCCCGGGTTTCAAGGCGAAGAAGCGCATCATGGTCATCGGCGACAACACCCTCAAGGTGGTGATCGAGCTGCGCCGGGAGCGCATCACCTACCGGCAAAAGTAGCGGGCCAGGGAGCCGCGCCGCGCCGGGAGTGGGATCTACCGGCGACACCCTCCTAGCGGTCTTCGATGATGACGTCGTTCTCGACCGACGTGCCGAGGGTCAAGGAGGAACCGCCGATGCCACCGTTGAGCACCACCGAGTTGCGCCGCTCCACCGCGAGCTGTCCGTCACCGACCTCTAGGTAACTCTGGGGGATCGCATAGCGGCCTGGATCGTCGGTCAGCACGGTCGAGAAATTGGCGAGGTTGAGGCGGATCACCACCTGGTCCGCCCGCACGCCGTCCTCGGTGGCCCACTCGACCGTGAGGTCGCGGGTGACCGCGCGGGTCCGGGCGTTGGCCGGATTGGTGATGCGATGGGGGGCGGGGCCCTCGACGGTGCCGGTGAGGTTGTCCTCGCCGCGCTCGACGCTCAGTCGCAGGCGCCGGCGGTAGCCGTCGACGTTGGCGGTGTAGCGATTGCCGGGGTTGACCGTCAGTTCGATCGCTTCATCGCTCCCGTCGTCGGTGAAGATGACCTCGGCGTCATCCACATCCTGACCGTCGGCGTCGACGATTTGCACACGGAGTTGGCTGACGTCGTTGTTGGCGTAGTGGATGATCTCAGCGGTGACCGAGAGGGTGCCGCTGCCGTCGCCGCTGTCGGTGTAACCGCAGCCGCCGAGGAGCAGGGCCGCCACGCCAATGGTCGCGAGGCGCCTCATTAGAGGAAGAAGATGACCCCGAAGCCGCCGTTGATGTTCTCGATGGGGGGGGCGTTGATCGCGAACCAGGTGGAGGCGTCGATAAAGAAGTGCAGCGCCACGTCCCGGGAGATCACCCACTCGATGCCGGGCTGAAAGTGGAGGGCGACGGCGTTCTCATGGGGGAAGAAGATGTCGTATTCGAGGTCGGTGCTGTCATCCCCGCAGATCACGGACGGGCAGGTATCGTCGGCATCGAGGAAATTGAACAGGCGCATGTAGGAGAAGGAGAGCTGTAGGTAGGGGCGGAAGCGATCGGTCATGAACACGTAGCGGATCCCCATCGAGCCCTCGATGGTCATCACCGTGCCGATCGCCTCGTTGGCGGCGGCGTCATACTGGGGGTCGACCTCGGTGCTGGCCTCGTCGCCGCCGTAGGTCCACCAGCCGAAGT
>JAUUZB010000730.1 GCA_030590185.1 Deltaproteobacteria bacterium | reverse complement strand
TCATCGATTTCATCGACATGATCTCCCGCAAGAACCAGGCGAAGGTCGAGCGGGCCCTCCAGGTCGTGCTCAAGAGCGACAAGGCCCGCATCAAGGTCAACCGGATCTCGCGCAACGGCACGTTGGAGCTCACCCGCCAGCGCATTCGGGCGTCGCTGGCGGCCTCCGTTTTTCGTAGCTGCCCCGTCTGTCGCGGCACCGGGCGCATTCTGAATCCCGCCTCCCATGCCTCGGCCGTCCTACGTCGGCTGTTCGACCGCGCCTCCCGCGGCGATCTTCACTCCGCCCGTGTACGGGTGGAGCCGGAGGCGGCCAACCTGCTGCGCACCGACAAGTGGTCCGCGGTGCAGGAGCTCGAGCAACGCAACAACATCCGCATCGACATCGAACCGGAGCCCTCCTTCCACCCCGGACAGGATGACTTCACCTTCGAGACCGACCCGGGCGCGGTGCCGATCGAGCAGCCGGAGCCGAACTTTGGCCCGGCCATTATCCCCGAGGAGCTGCGCGCCGAGCTCGAGGCCGCCGAGGCCGAGGACAAGGCCGAGGAGGAACGCGAAGTGGTCGAGCGCACCAAGCGGCGGCGCACCCGCCGCCGCGGAGGCAAGCGAGACGGCGAGCAGGCTCGCGGTGGTCGAGACAATCGGGGCGGTCGGCAAGGTCGATCCCGGGCCGGCGGCTCCGGGGACGGTGGCTTCGAGATGCCGAGCTTCGAGATGGTCAGCGCGGCCGACCTGAACCTCGAGCCGGCCAGCGAAGCGAAATCCGAACAGGGAGCCCGAGGTGGTCGTCGTCGTCGTCGTCGTCGCCGGCCGCGCGGTGCAGGGGCAACCATGAGCGCCAACGAGGCAATCGCGAACCAGGCGCCCACCGAGGCGATCGCCAAGCGGGAGCCCGAGGCGGCTAAGCCGGGCTTCTTCGGCTGGCTGGCCGGGCTGTTCAAGCGAATCTTCGGTTGATCAACGCACCGCCGGGCCGCTGCCAAAGGCGCGGCGAGCCCCGACGTAATTCTTGAGGCGCTCGAGCAGAGCGCCGCATTTCGGATTTGGGGCCACCACCGCGGCGCGCCGGTAGTCGGTCAGGGCTTGGTCGTAGGACTGCTGATACTCGCGCACCAGCCCGCGGTTGCACAGCACCTTGGCCACCGCTGGGTAGACCTCCTCTGGAATGGTGACGGCGAGATCCGCGTAGGGGCCGAGCTCGGCGGTCAACAGGCGAGCTGCCTCGGGGAGGTTGCCGGCCACAAAAGCCCGGTAGGCGGCCGGGCATCCAGCCGAGGCGGGCAGACACTTCTTGCTGAAGGCGGCCTGGTCGTGGCGCGGGTTCTGTTGCCACGGCACAATCAGGCGCTCGATCTGGGCCGTCAATCGCCGCGCCATGAGCTTGAGCGGGAAGGAGGTGCCGGTGACCGAGAGGTGATACTGGTGCTGGAAACGCACCCCGTCCCCATCCTCGAGTTGGACCTTGAAGCGCCCTGAGACGTCCTCGACCTCCTCCGCCTGCGAACAGGGAACGTCGATTTGCCCCGGCACCTGCACGCAATTGCCGTCCTCGTCGCATTGGCGCACCGGCCGGTCCGGCACCACCCGCCGGCAGGTCCCCTCGATCATCTCGGTGTAGCGTTTGCGGTTGACCGCGATGATCCCGATCTTCACGCGCATGGCGCCGTCGTACTCTACCCACTCCACCGCGTGTCGAGGGGCGAGCGCCATGGCGGTTTGAAGTGCGTCGCGCACCTCGCGGGCGAGATCCTTGTGGCCGTTGTGCTCGATGGCATCGAGGGAAACGCTGGCACCGCTGAGCGCCACCAATGGCGCGCGCTGCAGGGGATCCGGCACGGCGCAGGAGGTCACGGCACAGCTGAACAGAATGGCGATGGCGAATCGGTCGTGCACGTTGGGCACCTCATCGCCAGGTTGGAGGACGACCACCAGCGGATCAAGGATTTTTGCTGCCGCGCTTCTGCTTGCCCCGCGGCCGGAACTTCAGCCACAGCGGCGTGCCCTCAAAACCGAAATGCTCCCGCAGTTGGTTGCGTAGATAGCGGTCGTAGGCCTGAGGGATAGCCTTGCGATTGCGGGTGGTGAAGATGAAGGTCGGCGGCCGCACCAGCGGTTGGCTGACGAAGTAGAGGTGGGCGCGCTTGCCCTTGAACAACGGCGGCGGATGACGCCCCACCACCTCGGCCAGGAAGCGGTTGAGAGCGCCCGTTCCGATGCGACGGTGACGCTCGCGTTGGGCGGCCAGGATCGGCGCGAACAGCTTGTGGGTGCTCTTGCCGGTCTTGGCCGAGACCCGCACCTGGGCCGCGTAGCTGACGAAACGCAGGTCGAGGAGGACCGCCTTGGGGAACTGCTCGCGCCACTCGGGGTTCTCGACCAGGTCCCACTTGTTGGCGACCAACACCACGCCCTTGCCGCGATCGTGGGCAATGGCGGCGATCTTGGCGTCCTGGTCCGAGGGACGGGCGGTGCCGTCGAGCACCACCAACACCACGTCGGCCCGGTCGATGCTGCGCAGGGCGGCCACCACCGCGAAGCGCTCGAGGCGGTCGGCGATGGAACGTTTGCGCCGGATGCCGGCGGTGTCGACCAGCCGAAACAATTGGGGGCCATGCTCCATCTCGACGGTCAGCTCGGTGTCGACCGGATCGCGGGTGGTGCCTGGCACCTCCGTGGCGACCAGCCGCGACTCGCCGAGCAGCCGGTTGATCAGCGACGACTTGCCGACGTTCGGCCTGCCGACCACCGCCACCCGAATGACCTTGCCGTCCCATTCGATCTGGCTGTCACCGGTAGGCTCCTGCTCGGCCACCGCCACCGGACCCGCCTGGGCCAACTGCTCGTCGGCCAGCGGGGCGTCGAGGCGCCCGGTGATCTCATCCCACAGCTCCGGCATCCCCCGGCCGTGCTCGGCGCTGACGCCGACCAGGTCGAGACCGATCTCGTAGAACTCGTCGAGGCGGTCGGCGTGGGTCTCGTGGTCCAGCTTGTTGACCACCGCGACGATCGGCTTGCCGGATCGACGCAGCATCTGCACCACCTCCCGGTCGGCCGCCTGCACCCCCTCGGTGGAATCGAGCAACACCAGCACCAGATCCGCTTCATCCACGGCGAGCTGAGTCTGCTCGCGCATCTGGGTGAGCAGCGGATCGTTCGGGTCGGTGTCAAAGCCGCCGGTGTCGACGAAGCGATAGAGTCGCTCGTCGCGTTGCGTCTCCGCGAAGATCCGGTCGCGGGTGACACCCGGTCGGTCGTCGACCAACGAGGTCCGCGAACCGATGATGCGATTGAACAACGTCGACTTGCCGACGTTGGGCCGGCCGACGATGGCGATCAGGGGCGGGGTCGGGGCTGATACCGATGTCGTGTCGTCAGTCATTCGTCCTTCGCCGGCGCGAGCTCGATCCCAAAGCGCCTCAGGGAGCGCTCGGAGTCGGTCCAACGTTCATCGACGTGCACCGTGAGACGCAGATACACGGAACAGCCGAGCAAGTCTGCGATTTTCAGGCGCGCCGCTTCACTCAGGGCCTTGATCCGCGCCCCACCCTTGCCGATCACGATCCCCTTTTGGGATTTGCGCTCCACGTAGATCCGGCCCTCGAGGTGACAACGTTCCTCGCCGGATCCGCGTCCATCCTCGAAGGTCTCGATGACCACCGCGGCGCTGTGGGGTACCTCCTCGTGGGTCTGCAGGAGGAGCTGTTCCCGGACCAGCTCCTCGCACAAAAAACGCTCGACGCTGT
>JAUUZB010000459.1 GCA_030590185.1 Deltaproteobacteria bacterium | reverse complement strand
GTGGTGGATGGCGTCCGGGCGGTCGGGGAAGAGCGCGACCATCTCCGCCGCTGACTTGAGGCGCCACTCCGGGTTGGGGAGCAGCAGGCGTCCGGCCTGGTCGAGGTGGGTGTGGTGATGGATGCAGGTCAGCACGTCGAGCAACGGCTTGTCCCTGGCCCGTGCGTGACGCACGTCGTTGGTGGCGACCAGCGCCGTGCCGGTGGCGTCGGCGAGCTGGATCAGGCGCTCGCTACGGCCGGCTTCGGCCCGGTCGAGGTGGCGTGATACCTCGACCGCGAGGTGGTCTTTTGAATAGATTTGAAGGAGCGTGGCGAGTGCCTCGGGCCCTGGGTCGTGCAACCCCGGGCCGCACAGACAGGTCAGGCCGGTGGCGTGCTCGGCGAGCTGTTCGCCGGTGACCTCGCACTCTCCCTTGGGGCGGTCGCGGTGCCCGAGGGTGAGCAACCGGCACAGGGCGCGGTAACCGGACTGGGTCTCACACAGCAGGCGCAGGGAGCCGAGGCCGGTGACCTCGAGTCGGGTGCCCACGATGGCGCGCAAACCATGGAGCTGCGCGGCCCGGTGGAAGCGCGGGGCACCATAGACGCCAGCCCGATCGCTGAGGGCCACGGTGTCGAGCTCGAGCTCGGCGGCGCGCTGGGCGAGATCCTCTGGGTCTGAGGAGCCTTCGAGGAATGAGAAAGCGCTCTGGACGCCGAGCTCGGCGTAGGATGGGGGCACGGGCTACTGTACATGTGTTCAGCTGCCGTGCCAAGGGGAGGCAGGGCGTTCTTGTGGTGTACTCAATGTAATACAGGGCCCGCCTGCCCCCTCATATTGTTCTTGGCGACTACCCCAGGTGCACCGTCTGCGCCTCGCTAAAGAACTCCAGCGCGGCGCGCATGCCGTTGCTCTCGCTACCCGAGGCGGGGTGGTTGATGAACACCTCGGCCGCATCGCACGCCTCGGCGACCCCCAGGGCCCGGTCTGGATCGCTCGAGTAGACCGAGACCCCCCGGCCGTCACCGAGGGCATTGGCCGTGGCGACCGCCCCGGCGTCGTCATCGACCCGCAGCACGCTGACCACCGGGCCGAAGACCTCCTCTCGCGCGATGCGCATCCCTGGGGTGACGCCGTCGAGAACGGTCGGGGCGACGAAGAAGCCGCGGTCGCAGCCGTTGCCGGTCACCCGGTCACCGCCGCAGCAGAGGCGGGCGCCCTCGTCGCGGGCTACCGCCACGTGGGTGAGGGCACGATTCATCTGGTGGCTGTCCACGGTCGGTCCGGTGGTCACGTCCGGGTCCATGCCGTCGCCGAGCACCAGGGCTTTGGCTCGCGCCACCAGTTGCTCCACCAGGGCGTCCGCCATCGCCTCGCTGACGACCACCCGGCCGGTGGCGGCGGCGCTCTGCCCGGCGCAGCGAAAGGCGCTGCCCACCACCGTGTTAGCGGTCGCCTCCAGATCACCGTCAGCCAACAGGATCACGGTGCCGGTGCCGCCGACGTCGGTTCGCGTGCGGGCATCACGGCCCGTGACGTCGAGGCGCACCCGGCGGGCGGTGGCGCGGGAGCCCACGACGCTCACCGCGGCGACCCGTCGATCGTGGACCAAGGCCTGGCCCACCGCCTCGCCCGCGCCCTGGATCAGGTTGAGCACGCCGGCGGGCAGTCCGGCTCGGGTGAAGGTGTCGACGATCAGCTCGGCGGTGAGCGGTGTCAGGGAAGCCGGTTTGAAGAGCACCGCGTTGCCGGTCACTAGGGCCGCGCCGATCTCTCGGGCGGGGAGCGCCGCGGGCAGGCTCCAGGGGGTGAGCACCGCCACCACCCCGACCCCGCGTCGTCGTCGCCGTACCTGGGTCGCCCCCGGGCCGGGCCGGGCCGCGATCTCTCGGCCTTCGCGGGCAGCGCGCTCGAGTAGCTCCCCCACGGTCCACAGCTCGCCCACCGCCTCGCATAGGGTCTTGCCCTGCTCGGCGGTGACCACCTCGGCAAGAATGTCTAGCTGCTCGGCGAGCAGGGTTTGGGCCTTGGCCAGAATGGCGGCCCGCTCGCTGACGGGCGTGGCACGCCAGCTCTCGACGGCGCGCGTCGCGGCATCGACCGCCGCTATCACGTCGTCGGCACGCAGCTCAGGGTAGGTGCCGATGACCTCGCCGGTGGCAGGGTTCAGGTTGTCGCGGGTATGCGTCGCGTCCGCCACCCATTCGCCATCGATCAATGCCCGTGCGTCGCGTTGCATCCCCGCTCAACCTCCGGACATCGCTGGTACCAACTCGAGCCTGGCGCCGGGCTCGAGTACCTGGGTGGTGTCACTGGTGAGCGTGCCGTCGATCACTACCCCCATATACTCGTGGCCTGGGATGCTCAGCTGCGCCAGGTAGTCCGCCACCGTTGCCCCGGGTGCGAAGGGCAGGCTCGTCTCCTCGCTCCCCTGGTTGTAATGCCTCAGGTGTGCGTGGAGCATCACTCGGACCGTCTCACTGATCTCTCATCCTCCAGCTCTCTCGCCTGTTCAGGCGAACTCTTCGATCCCGAAACGCTTCACCGTCTCTGGGGTAGGTACACCGTCGTCATCCCAGCCGCGCAGGCGGTAGAGCTCGGGCAACATGATATCCATGTCCGGCACCACGCCGGCGGCGCCACCGTCCGGTTGACCGAGGGTGAGGAGACGGTGGGGGAGCGCGTCATCCTTGCGCCGCATGCCGACCTTGGCGTTGTAGAGACGCTTGAGCTGCAGCAGCCGCTCGCCGGTCTCCATGTACGCGTCGGCGTCCATCTCGAAGCCGGTGGCCTGATGGAACCACAGGGCGAGGGTGGATGGGCCGATTTGACCCAGGAAGAGGAACTTGCACAGCCCCATGGGGTTGAAGGGCGCCTGGTAGTTTTGGGTGACGTAGCAGAGCTTCGCCATCTCCGGGGTGGAGTCGTGGTCGGTGAATGGCTCGGTGTAGCCGAGCTCAGGGGCGGGCACCCCGCGGCCGACGAAGTAGGTGAGGGCGTCGAGGTGGCAGGCGCCGCGCACGGCGGTGGCGTAATTGGGCGCCATCGAGACGTGGGCCCGCGGGTCGTGGAACGCCATCTCGAGACCCTTGACCTCGATGGTGAGCTCGTGGGCGTTGCCGCCGATCTCCTCGGCTGCCCGGCGGCTGCCCTCGCCGAGGAGCTCGCCGATATCTTCGCGCGCGCCGATCTTCTCGGTGAGCTTCACGAGTGCCTGTCCATCGCCCCACTCGAGGCGCAGGCCGCCGGTGTCGCTCTCCTTGATCAGTCCCTTTTCGAACGCTTCAAAGGCAAAGGCGATCACGCCGGCGGCCGAGATGGTGTCCATGCCGAGGCGGTTGCACAGCTCGTTGGCGCGGATCACCGGCTCTGGCTCGTCGATTAAGAGATTCGAGCCGAGACCGGCGAGGGTCTCGTACTCTGGCCCGTGGCCGTAGGAAGAGGTGAAGGGGCCATCCTTGATCTCGATCCGCTTGTGGCAACGCACCGGACAGAGCTGACAGGTGCCGTGCTTGACCAAGTACTTGGGCAAGAAGGCCTGACCGGCGAGCGCCTGGGCACCTTCTTTCCAGGCGCCGAGCTGCCAGTTCTTGGTGGGCAGGTCGCCGTGAAACTCCACCGCTTCGACGCCGCCGGCGGTCGACCAGTCGGTGAGGCCCTTGGTGTTGGTCAGGATCGAAGGTCGCAGATCCTTGACCGAGGCGCGCAGACCGGCCTTGTCGAACAGCGGCGTTTGGACTTTCCCGGCGGCGTAGATCGCCTTGACCTTCTTTTGCCCCATGACCGTGCCCATGCCGCAGCGGCCCACGGCGCGCGCCACCGGGCCGTCGGTCATGATGGCGGCGAACTTTACACCACGCTCGCCGGCCGGGCCGATGGCCGCGACCTTGCCCTCGTCACCATGTTTGGCGAGCAACGCGTCGTGGGTCTCGAAGGTGTCGAGGCCCCAAAGGTCGTCGGCCGGCAGAATCTCGCAGCCGGTTTCGTCGATCTTGAGATAAACGGGTGAGGAGGCGTCGCCGCGCAGGATGAAACCATCCACCCCGGTTTGTTTGAGCACCGCTGGGAAGTTGCCGCCGCCGGCGGCCTCGCCCCAGATCCCGGTCAAGGGTGAGCGGGCCGCGACCAGCAGCTTGGGGGCGGCCGGCACGCCGGTGCCGACCAGGGTGCCGACCAGAAAGTAGAGGCTATTTTCCGGACCGAGTGGATCGACGGTCGCCGGGTCACGCTCGCGCATGAGCATGGCGCAGGCTACCCCGCTGCCGCCAGCGAACCGCCGGACGTCCTCGGGGTCGATCTCGAGCTTTTTCACCGATCGTTGGTCGAGATCGATGTCGTAAACGACGCCATGGGAACCGTGCATGTCTAACTCCTCGCCGGTGCGAAGCCTCCTACTTGCCCTGTGCCGGCGCTCATCGCAAGAGCGACAGCACCTCATTCACGGTGATCTGCTTGCCAGCCGGGCCGCCCTCGCTGCCGAGCAGATCGTCGGCGAGCTTGTCCTTGCGGGCGGCGAGCGCCAGGATCTTCTCCTCGATCGTGTCGGCGCAGATCAACTTGTAGACCGTGACCCGCTGGGTTTGGCCCAGGCGATGGGTGCGGTCGGTGGCCTGGCGCTCGACCGCCGGGTTCCACCATGGGTCATAATGCATCACGGTGTCGGCCCGGGTGAGGGTCAGGCCGACGCCCCCCGCTTTTAGACTGACCACGATCACCGGCGGACCGGAGGGGGTCTGGAAGGCCAAGACCACCTTGTCGCGGTTGCGGGTGCCGCCGTGTAGCCAGAGGGGCTCGACCCCGAGTCCCTTGATGACCTTGATCAGGCGTTTTTGCATCTGC
>JAUUZB010000146.1 GCA_030590185.1 Deltaproteobacteria bacterium | reverse complement strand
CAGCTCTACAACGGTGACTCCGTCAAGGGCGCCTTGATGCTAGGGGCCTGGGGAGTCGTCCTGGCGGCCGCCGGGACGTTCACCGCCCTGCGGGTGGTCTGGGGCGCTCAGTACGCCGGCGCCGATGGTCTGACCCCCGCCGAGGTCGCGGGCCTGCGTGAGGACGGGAACGTGTTCGGTCAGACCGCCAACGTGATCTGGGCGGTCTATGGGGTGCTGTGGGCCGCGGCGGTCATCGACGCGGTCGTTAACGGCGAGGACTTCGCGACCGTCGAGGTCGGCACCAGCGTCGAGGCGACGGCCTCCGGCCTTCGGTTCACCTTCTAGGGACTGGCGAGTTGGAGATGAACATGCGTCGCATTGTACTGAGCCTCACCTGTCTGGTTTTCGCCAGCTCCTGCATTCCGGACATCGCCGCCACGCGGATCGACGACCCGGACAACCCAGCGGACACCGCCATCCAGGGCTCGGTCAAAATCCTGGACGAGGATGTCAGCTTCGTGGGCGGGCGCTACTACACCAACGACACCCACGTCGAGCTGGAGATCACCTTCTCGGGCGCCGCCACCAAGGCGCTGCTGTCGGTCAACAATGAGCCGCTCGATGAGGGCTCGGTCGAGACCTGGCGGGAGCTGGAGCTCGATCCGGGCCTACAGTTCCACGCCATCCAGGTGACCTTCCGCGACGCCGCCGACCATCAAGGGGACACGGTGACCCTCGACGTGGAGCTCGATCAGATGCCCCCGGAGATCCTCGCGGTGGATGGCAGCGGTCAGCCGGCGACCTACATCATCACCGACCACCGGCCGGTGGACAACGCCGGCACCGTCTACCCCGACTGCACCCAACAAACCGCCTCGGAGCCCGTGGTCGACGTGGCCATCGAAGTGGTTGACGACTCCACCGCGCCGATCTGGATCAAGCTCGAGGGTGGCAGCGCGCCGTGCGACGGCGACACCTTCACCCCGGACGATCCAAAGGCCTACTTCATCGGCTACCACCGCGTGCTGCTGACCAGCGACCAGGGTCAACAGATCGTCTGCGCCCAGGTGATCGACGCGGCGGGCAACGAGAGCCCGGCCTTCGAGGTAGGACAGATCCTCTTCGACTCCCGGGCGCCCACCACGCCGCGGATCACCACCCCCGGGGCGGTGGTCGACGTGGACGGCACGGCCCTGACCGGCCAGTACCGCCTCCAATTCACCCAGAGCTCCGATGCCCAGGACAACCTCGCTGGCTACGAGGTTTTCGGTGGCAAGGGGGAAGGCAGCCCCGATCCACTCATCCCGGACACGGAGAACGGCGCCTGGGAGTTCGAGTTGTGCCAGTTCTGCGAGATTGTCGTCGACGGCGTTGAGCCGGGTCAGGGAGAGGATTGCCATGGCTCAGACATCGACAGCGCCCCCTGCTCGGCCGTGTTCATCCTCGAGGAGTCCGGCCAGGGCGCCGAATGGGGCGCCACCCAGGTCGACAACATCTTGAGAATTCGCGCCGTGGACTGCGCGGGCAACTTCTCCGACGATGACTTCCGCATCCTCACCGAGGACTCGCGGATCCCGGATCCGCCCGGGAACATCGAAGCCCTCGAGGAGGATGGCGCCGTGGTCCTGCGCTGGGACCGGCCGGATCCCCAGGACGAGGACGTCTCGGGCTACCGCATCTACTACGGCACCGTGTCGCGCGACTTCACCGGCACCTTTGCCGCCGCTGGTCCCTCCCCGATCAACGTCGGCCGGGTCGAGAGCTTTCGGCTCACCGGGCTGCCCAACGGCACCACGATCTTCGTCTCGATCAGCGCCCTCGACGGCACCGACTTGATCGAAGTCGATGACACCATCACCACCTGCACCATCAGTGATCGGCCACCGACCCAGCTCGGTGCGGCCCTCTACTGCAACCAACCCCACGAGAGCGCCGTCTCCGACGAGCTCTCGGTGTTGAGCAACCCGGTGACGCCGGAGATCAAGACGGCCGGCATGTTGTCCGCCTCGTGGAATCGGCTCAGCGCATTTCCGGGCGTGGACCGTCTGTTCGTTTCCGGTGGCAGCGTGGTCTACCCGTTCTGGATGACCGCCGACGGCAATGGCGAACAGGGTCTCAGCTTCCCCGACGGCAATCCGATCACGAGCGCCGTAGGTGAACCCTCCGTGTACCTCGCCCCACCCGACCCATTCGACCCGGCATCGTTGGCGGACGGCGACCCGATTCACTCCGACGGTTTTGCCGGCGACGTGGCCGTGGCCATCCCGTCCAGTGGCGAGCCGTTCGCCTATGTGGCCAACGGCAACGACGGCGTCCTGATCCTTTCGCTACCAGGGATCGGATCGCCCACCATCGTCGCGACCTTGGGCAACCCAGCCAACTTCTCGCGCGAGGTCGAAGTTGTGACCCACGATGGCGTCACGGCGCTCGCCGTCGGCGGCGACCAGGGGATCCAACTCTTTCACCTGGACGACCCGGGCGACTCGAGTGCCAGCTTCACCACTCCGGTCTTCAAGAAGACGGTGCTCAGCAACAAGACCATCCGGGCCATGGTCTGGCAGCCGAACGAGCAAGACTCCAACAGCGACATGATCCGGGACAAGGGATTGCTCTACGCCTCGTTGTTCGTCGATGGCGTGGCGATCCTCGACCGCGATCTACAGCTCCAGTACCTCGGGCCGGGGAGCCCCAACCCCTTCTGCCCGGACGCGTTCTACGAGCCCCCTGCGCCGGGCTGCAACATCGTCGACCTGGAGCGGGTGCAGTTTTCCGCCCGGGGATGGGCCCCTGAGCCCCGCGACGTCTTGGTGCTCGGCGACCAGGATCACGGGGTGGGGATCATCGACCTCACGGATTTCCTGGCCTCCTCGCCCATGGCGGAGCCTGACTCGCCGGTCCCTTATGGTTTTTGCACCTTTGAGGGTTGTCTCAATCTGGTCGAGCCAGGGACCCTGCGCGCGGTGGCGGTCGTTGACCCGTACATCATGGTGCTGGGGGAGAAATCCGCGGCCTTTGCGCCGCTCTATGGCGTCGGCTCTGGCTTCGTCGGGCCCGACGTGGTGGACGACCTGGTCGCCCAGGGCGGTGTGATCGAGGTGCTGTTTGCCCAGAACAACGACTCCTTTGACTTTGACCTGCGTCTGCCCGTGAGCGTCGCGGACCCGGACGACTACGGTTATGGCTGGGCCGCGGTGGCCGCTGGCGCCGACATGGTGGTGACCGGCAGCAGCCTGATGGTGGCGCAGCGCAATCTCGGGCTGCGCGCCTTCCTCGTCGACACCGGCCCCAGTGGGGAGTTCGTCCAGCCCCCGGTGCCCTCCGACGAGGCCGATCTCCCCTACCCCTACCTGGACATCTCGTCGGATCTCACCCCCAACGCGACCGCCGTGGGTGGGTGCCTCCGGCCGGTACGCGTCGTGGGCAACGCTCGCAAGCTCGCCCTCACCGGAAGTCGGTTGGTGGTCGCCGACGCGGAGGTCGGCGCGCACGTGCTCTCGCTCCAGAACCCGTCGCGGCCGGTGCACGAGGTGGAGCTGCCGGTTCAACCCCTGCGCGATCCTGCCCTCGGCCCAGCCTACGATTACTGCGCGGTAACGCCGCCGGACCACAGCACCGTCTTCGACATCGCGGTCACCGGCCCCTTCGCCGTGATGGCCACCGCACCCTTTGGGCTGCGGCTGTTTGATCTGCGCCCGGTGGTCGGGTCCAGCCTGATCCGCTCCGACCCGAGCCTCCGGCCCGGCACCATCTACCAGCTCGCCGACCCCGCTTGGAATGGCACGTCGGCACCCACCCCCGAGGCCCAGGGCTTGGACGATTACCTCAACGACGACGGCATGCCTTTCGGCCCCCCCGATGTGGATCCTTTCCCCTCCGGCTACGTGGCGCGGGTCGCGGCCCGCCGGGATCGGGTCTGGATGATCGGCTTTGACACCAGTCAGCTATGCGCCGCGAATGACCCTGCCTGCGTAGGGGCGGGGCCCGCCTCGGTGGATAACTCTTCCCTGTCGCAGGTCCACCTCAAGCTCTTCGCCTGGAACCTGGCCAAGGCGTACGACCGGGCCGGTTTCCTCATGGGTGGATCAGCCACCCGAGCGATCAGGTGGAGGGCTCAACCCAGCCTGGCCAGCGGGATCTGCACCGACGCCGGCCTCGATTTCGACGATGGCACCCTGGGATGTTTCAAAAACTGCACCTATGACACCTGGGGATGCGAGCGTGCGAGTTGTGGCGACGGGACCGTGCAGGCTGTCGAGGACTGCGAGCCTGGGACGGAGTTGGGAATCGAATGCATGGACCTCGGGCTCGGAGACGGTCCGGTGTTCTGCAACCCATTCAACTGCTCCTACGACACCTCCCGCTGTGGTGCAGGGGCGACCTGCGGCGACGGGATCGTGAACGGTGTCGAGGAATGTGAACCCGGGGATCTCGAGGGAGTGCTCGACTTAGGCCGTGACGATCTGCTCGGGGGCTTGTTCGGTGGAGCCCTGACCGCGGAGGACGAGGCGGCCGTCAAGCTCGACGACCTGTTGACCAATCTAGAGATCGCGGGCAGCAGTCTCTACCTGGGCATCCAGCACCCGGACGTGCCGGTGATCTTGAGAATCGACGCGGACCCGGACAACTGGCCCGCTCCAGGCGAGTCGAGCTTCTTCGAGATATCCACGGTCGCCGAGATCGTCAACGGCGCCCCGAGCCAGGTGCGGGTCCGCGGCTCCTACATCTACGTGGCCGACGAGAAGCGCGGGCTGGTGGTCCTCGACGAGCCCAGCGGTGAGGTCCTGGCCTCACTCAACCCCCGGGGGAGCGCGAAATCGTTGGCGGTCGAGGGTAACCTGATCTACCTCGGCACCAGCGCCGGACTGCAAATCGTCGCGTTTAAAACCAACCTCGACCAGCAGGTGGAGCTGCGCACGGTCGGGTTCCACAACACCGGCGCTCCGGTGGTGGACGTCTTGATCCATGGCGGCCTCGCCTACCTCGCGAACTCCGAGGCGGGCCTGGAGGTGGTGGAGCTCTCGGACGTGCAGAGCCCCGAGCCGTTCCCGGTGGCGCCCTATGCCCCCGACGATGGCTCCCTGATGGGAGAGTTCAGCGTCTCCGGGGTCGTGGCCTACCTGATCAGCCGGGGCACCGACGTCAACGAGCGCTTTGACAACGCCCTGTGGACCATCGATCTGCGCTCGCCCGAGGAGCCGGTGGCGCGCGCCAGCACGCGCGTGTATTCGCCCGGCGCCACGCACGTCGAGGTCGATGGTCAGAGTCTCTACGTCTCGGCGTCAAATCCCGCCTCCAAGTGGGACCTCGGTGAGGATCCGTACGAACCACTGGCGGGCCCTGCGTCCCCGGACGGCACCAACGACCTTTCTTCCCAGGCGACCCCGATCTCCTCTGGCACCTACAGCGGAGCCTATGTCGAAGGGTTCGAGGACGACGATTGGTACGTGATCGCGGTGAACGGCATCAGCGAGCCCGGCCGCATGATGGTGAACCTGCTCCCCGAGGGTGAGGCCGGCATGGTCGAGGGCTACGTCATTGCGGATCCGGACTGCACCGCGGGGGTCGAGTTCGCGGTGGTTTACGACGAGGAGGAAGAGGGCTTCACGATCACCAAGGACGATGTGGATTTCCCGGGGGGCGCTGTTTTGATTGAGGTGGGTCGGTCCCAGGAGATTGACCTCCCCATCGGAACACCCGGCACAGCCTATTGCGTCTACGTTCTGGTGACCGCCTTCTTCCCGGAACCCTCTCGCTACGGACTGCAGATCGAGTGGGGGGCCATCGAAGAATGCGGGGCCGCCAGCGATGTCTTCGACTACGCTGGCCCCAACAACGCCTGCGGAGCCGTCCCCCGGATCGCAGCCGCCAACAATGCACAGTATCGTCTGTGTGCCCCGGGTGGCTCACTCATCCCACCCGTTTCCTACGACATCTTCGAGATCGAGGTGCCGCCCGGTCGGTTCGCCGAGGTGCGCAGCAGGCCTCCGGACGAGGGGGAGCCACCACCCCCGCAGCAGATCAGCCTCGGCTATGAGGTTGGGCCGTGCACCGGCCTACCAACCACGCCGGCCACCGTCGGCCTCGGGGGTCTCAAGTTTTTCTCACTCGACAACAGCGGGGGAACCACCCCGAAGACCTTCTTTATTTACGTCGGTGACGACGACATAGACACCGACCTCACGGGCCCGGACACCGACGTCGACTTCAACCCCAATTTCCTCGAGGTGAGCGTATTCGAGTTTCTGCCGACGGATCCATTCGACGGCGAACGGCCCGGGCCCCTCCCCGGTGCTGCGATCCCGCTGCTCTCCGGCTGGTACGGCGGCCTGCGCCTCGACTCGGGCTCGGAACCCTACGCCGTCCAGGTTGGGCCGCCGGCAACGACCGGCCTCTGTAACGATCTCAACCCCTGCAACCGGCTGTGCGTCTCTGTCTCCAGCCCGGAGGGCGCCATCCAGAACAGCAACCTGGCGGTCACGGACGGGGCTGGGTTCTCGATCGACCTGTCCGGCGGGGAGAGCGTGGTGCCAGTCGACGGGGAGGAGTGCGGAACCCTCGACCCGCTACCCGTGGTCGACAACAGCGCCATCATGTCCGGCACGATCACCATCGTGGTCACCAACCCGACCCCGTTCGCGGTCGACTACGAGCTCACCGTCTGGGTGGACTCCTACGCCGAGCTAGAGGACACGGCCGAAGTCAGCCCGGCGGGTAACGACGTGAACACTGAGGTCATCAACGCCAGCGACGTCTACGACAACCACGCTCGCCTCCCGGCCGGCAACGCCTGGATCGGACCGCTCTCCATCCTCCCGGACCTGGACCCCGCCGATAACCCGCTCCTCGACGACATCGACTACTACTCGCTCACCATCCCAGCGGAGCAACGGATCAAGATCATCGCTCAACGCGATCCCGGCAGCGAAGCGGACCTCGAGATGGTCATCGAGATCCCGGGGGGCGGCACTATGCTTCCGCTGGACGACACGCAGCTCACCGAAACCATCGACTACATCAACGACAGCGATGGTGATCAGTCCCTCTTCGTCAGGGTGACCAACGTCGGCGAGGACCTCTACGGCTTCCCAGACACCTACTTCTTGATCGTCGAGATCGATGAGGCGGGGGGCGACTTCGAGGCGCGGGTCGACGCCTTTGACGCGGAGCCCTTCGGGCTGACCCCGGCTGGTAGCTCAGAAGGGCGGGCCGCCCGCGGCGATGCCCTGGCCTCCTGGGGGCCCTATGCCTACCACCTGATCCACAACGTGGGCACCACCCTGGTCGTCACCCGGTTCAGCGACGCGGCGACCGACCAGCCCTTCCCGCCCATGCCGAACGGTGAGATCGAGATCGATCCGCCACCCTTGCCGCCCTTCCAGATGGTGGCTGAGGGCCCGCGGATCTTCATCGCGGAAACGGACACCGGCGGGCTCTGGTACGTCAACATCGCTACGGTGCTCGACGGCACGGCGGCATCATCTCCGCCCATGGTTCTTGGCCCGTGGCCGATCTTCACGGCCGAGTCCCCGACCGTGGACGGCCTCGCGCTCCACGGCGGCAAGCTGTTCGTGGCCAACGCGGCCCGGGGGCGGGTCTACATCCTGGACGTCGGTTACATCGAAGAGGACGACACCTGGCAGAGCCCGAGCGGATCCCTGATCACGGGCGATCCGGACTCGGCCCCCT
>JAUUZB010001125.1 GCA_030590185.1 Deltaproteobacteria bacterium | reverse complement strand
GGTGATCGCGACGTCGTGCAGGGAGCCGATCTTCTGGCAGCCGCACTGGGAGCCGGCCACGAAGGCGCAGCTGGCGTTGTCCCACTCGGTCTCCCGGCCAGCGGCCGGCTCGGTGAAGCGCACCATCAACCAGATGTTGCCCTCGTTGATCAGGGGTGGGTGGGCCTCGTGATCGGTCCAGTCGAAACGGATCGAGACCGCCACCCCGCCGCGCAGGGGCGCGCCCATGGTGTCCTCGGTGAAGTTGTAGAGATCCTCGCTGCTCATGGCGAAGATCATGTTGCCGGCGCCCGGGTCTGGACCGTCGGCGGTGGAGCTCCAGATCTCCAGCCAGACGTGGGTCGCTTCGTCGGGGGCGTTGGGTGCGGCCGCGAGGACGAGGTCAACGCCTTCGATTTTGATCGGATAGTCGCCCGGGTTCGGGCGGTAGATCTGTCCAAAGGCCTCCTGGGCGACGTAGCCGGCCTGGGTGCTCAGGGTGAGGCCCTCGATCTCGTCGGCCGCCGCGACCAGATCCTCGCTGAACTGGTCGTACATGAACACCTTGGGGGTGGCGGTCGCGGTCAGCGGGAACGCCATATTGACGACCACCACGCACCACAGAACTCTGGTCATGTCTGCCTCCGGGGGGATCCTGCCCTGAACGGTTGGTAGCACGGATCCCACGCCGGAGGTACCGGCCGGGCCAATGGTTCGTGATAGGGTCGGGGCATGCGCGCTCGCTTCATCGCTCTGTTGACGCTCTGGTCCGTCGCCGGTTGTGGTGGCCCAGAGACGCCCGCGCCCCAGGCGGGCCCACCCATGTTCCTGGCCCCAACCCCCTGCGTGGGTTTTGACGCGTGCCGCGAGGGCTGTGAAGCGGGTGCCGGCCCGGCCTGCTTCGAGCTCGGCGCCCTGCAGATCGCCGCGGAGCTGATGCGCCGGGAGGCGGCGGGGGAGGGCAGTGACGCCTCGGCCCAGGCGGTTTATGATGCGGCCCAAGCCGACGCCCCACGAGCGACCTTCGGCCGCGCCGCGCAGCTCCTCGGTGGTGCGTGCGATGGCGGTGAGGTCGCGAGCTGTTACTTTCTCGGGCGGCTGTGCGCCGAGGGTTGGGGGATCGCCCCGGACCAAGCGCGTTCCCTCGGCTTGTTGATCCAGGCCTGCGAAGGCGGCGTTGCCGATGCCTGCACCGGGGTCGGGTGGCAGTACTTCGAAGGCCTGGCCGTGGCCAAGGATCGACCCCAGGGGTTGCGATACCTCGAACGCGGCTGCTCCGGAAAACACCCGGCCGCCTGCCACAGCGCGGGCAACGCCTATCTCGAGGGCGTCGGCGTCGAGGCGGACACCGACCGGGGTCGGGCGCTGTTGGAGCAGGCCTGTGGCGGCGGGTTGACCGAGGCCTGCGTTCAGCTACGGGGAATCGGCGACTGAGCGCCGCCCGAGCGGCTCACTCAGCGGCCGCGCCGTAGAAGAACTCGACGTTCTCTCGCACCTCGTCGATGGTCTCGGCGCTCACCACCTCCTGGGGTTGGCCACTAGTCCAGACCTCGGCCTTGAACTCACTCCCCTCGAACCAGACGTAGGTGAGGTGATCCGGCGTCTCGTAGCCGGCATAGCAATCGCCGGCACGCAGCTCCTCGACGAGGGCGGCCTCCACCGGTGCGGTGGGATCGGTCGGCAGCCGAGTCGACAGCTCGCGTTTATCACCGAGTTGGCTTTCCATGACGGGCGCTATTTCTTTGGGGAGCTGTCGGTGACCGCTTCGAGGGAGGTGAGCTCAGCCCATAGGCGGTCCTTGACGGCGGCGGCGAGGTCGAGGCCGGCGAGGGTCTCGCGCAGCATCGCGGCCGAGCTCTGGATTTGGGTGTGCGCCGCGTCGAGGGAGCCGCGGAAGATCTTGGCCTTGCGGCGCAGATCGTCGGTCGCCTCCCGGATGCGGGCGTCCATCACCATTTCGAACAGGTCGCTCTCGGATTTGTGCTTGCCGACCTCGGCATCCTTCTCAGCGATTTGAGTGGCGTATTGGCGCACCCGCTCCGATAGCTCGTCGCGCTCGAACCGCGCCCGCTGATTGCGAATGGCGTTGTCGATCTTCTCGCCCACCAGATCGAGATCCTCGAACGGCTTCTCCAGGTAGTCGTTGGCCCCTAGGCGCAGCGCCTTGACCGCCGACTCGGTGGAGGAAAAGGCGGTCATCAAGATGCAGGCGCAATGCGGCTGCTCCTGGCGCGCGGCCCTGATCACTTTGAGGCCGTCGATGCCTGGCAGGTTTTTGTCGGTCAACAAGCAAGCGAGGGGGGTTCGCTTGATTCTCTCGACGGCCTTTTCGCCGGTCCCTTCGGTAAAGAGCTCGTCGCAACGGTCTTCGAGCAGCTCGCGCAGGAGCTCGATGACCACCGGCTCGTCGTCGACCACCAGTATCCGGTTGGGGATCTCAGCAATTTCCTTGCCGCTCATCATGCTATTTGACAGTAACCGATCGACCGCGGTCGGTCCACCGGCTCCGTCAGAGATCGGCCGCGGCGAGGGGAACATGAGCACAACCAAGCAATGGATCTGCGACGTCTGCGGTTACATCCACACCGGCGATGCGCCCCCGGACGAGTGTCCCGTGTGCGGCGTGGGCCCGGAGATGTTCAGCCTGCTCGAGGTCAGAG
>JAUUZB010000502.1 GCA_030590185.1 Deltaproteobacteria bacterium | reverse complement strand
GGGTGTAGGTGCCTGGGTTGGTCACGGTAAAGCGTACCGACCGCACGTACTCCGAGTCTTCGTAGGAATTCTCATCGTACAGGAAGACGCCCTCCGCCGGGTCGAAGCGGTGGCTGATGTTCCCCGGGTTGGCGATATCCTGCCGCCCGACGAGGGTCATGCTCACGCCGATGACCTGGGGATGGCCGGCGATGATCCGCGCGTCCTTGATGTTGCCCTCGTAGATTTCGTAGGCGGAGTAGATCGAGTAACGCAACCGCCCCTCTTCCCCTACCCCCGAGGTGGTGTCGCCGCCGCAGCCGATGAGCAGGGCGAGGGTTAACCCGCCAAAAACGCGCAGGGTTCGAACGAATCGTCGCTGCATGATCAAACCTCCACTGAGCTGTCCGCCGTCAGATCCTATGACGCACGACGGCACGCAGATGTTCACTGTTTCGAGCGGAGGTATGGGCGACGCGCGGACAACCGGCCAGGGTTGCCCGCGCAGTCTAGGGGCGCTCGTCGGAGAGCCGGTCAGTTGGTCTTGCCGGTAAAGGTAACCTCGGCGAGCTGCTCGTACATCTTCCAGCGAGTGTTGACGTCCTGCTGGGCGAGCTCGAGTAGCTCCTTGGCCCGCTCCGGCATGCTCTTGGCGAGCATCTTGTACCGGGCTTCGTTGTAAGCGTAGTCCTGGAAGGGAATCTTGGGTCCCTTGCTCTCCAGCTTGAGGGGCTTGTCCGGGTTGGCCGGGTTGTAGCGCATCAGCGGCCAGTAGCCGGAGTCGACCGCGAGCTTCTGCTGCTCGAGGCCCTTCTGCATGTTGATCCCGTGGGCGATGCAGTGGCTGTAGGCCAAGATGAGGGACGGGCCGTCCCAGGCCTCCGCCTCCATCAAGGCGCGTACGGTCTGGATGTCGCTGGCGCCCATGGCGATCCGAGCCACGTACACGGAGCCGTAGGTCATGGCGAGCAGCGCCAGGTCCTTTTTGGCCAACGGCTTGCCCGCCGCCGCGAACTTGGCCACCGCGCCGCGCGGGGTGGACTTGGACATCTGGCCGCCGGTGTTCGAGTAGACCTCGGTGTCGAGGACCAGGAGGTTGACGTTGCGCCCCGAGGCCATCACGTGGTCGAGGCCGCCAAAGCCGATGTCATAGGCCCAGCCGTCACCGCCGACGCCCCAGACGCTCTTGCGGACCAGATAATCGGCCAGGGAGTTGAGCAGGCGAGAATCGGCGCCCTCGATGCCGGGGAGCTTCTTCTTGAGCTCGACGATGCGGTCGCGCTGGGCGAAGATCTCGACTTCTTCGGATTGATCGGCCTCGAGGATCGCCGTTGCCAGGTCGTCGCCGATTTTGCCGGCGAGCTTGGTGACCAGCTCGTTGGCCTGGGCGGCGAACTTGTCGATGGTCAGCCGGAAGCCGAGGGAGAACTCCGCCGCGTCCTCGAACAGACTGTTCGACCAGGCCACGCCGCGTCCATCCTTATTAAAGGTGTAGGGCGTGGTGGGCAGGTTGCCGCCGTAAATCGACGAGCAGCCAGTGGCGTTGCCGATGACCGCGCGGTCGCCAAACAGCTGGGTGAGCAGCTTGATGTACGGGGTCTCGCCGCAACCGGAGCAGGCGCCGGAATACTCGAACAGCGGCTCCAAGAAAGCGCTGCCCTTGACCGTGTCGTGCTTGACCGCGCTGCGGTCGATCTCCGGGAGGTCCAGGAAGAAGCTGTAGTTGTCCCGCTCCGGCTCACGCAGGGGCAGTTGCTCGACCATGTTGATCGCCTTTCTGCCCTCTTCCTTCTTATCCTTGGCCGGGCAGGCCTCGACGCAGAGCACGCACCCGGTGCAATCCTCGGGCGCCACCTGCAGGGAGTACTTCCAACCCTTGAACTCCTTGCCCTTGTAATCCATCGACTTGAAGGTGGCCGGCGCACCCTCGAGGTGCTTCGGATCAAAGGCCTTCTGCCGAATGGCGGCGTGGGGGCAAACCAGCACGCACTTGCCACACTGGATGCAGAGGTCGGATTCCCAGGCCGGGATCTCCATGGCGATGTTGCGCTTCTCGTACTGGGTGGTGGCAATCTCAAAGGTGCCGTCCACCGGGAAGACGCTGACCGGCAGGTCGTCGCCACGACCCTCGATGATCGGGGCCACGACGTTCTTGACGAAGTCCGGGGCGTCCTGTGGGACCACCGGGGGCCGGCTCCAGGTGGCGGTTACCTTGCCCGGCACCTTGACCTCGTGGAGGTTGCTCACCGATTGATCGACGGCGGCGAAGTTCTTTTGCACCACCTCTTCACCGCGGGATCCGTAGGTCTTCTTGATCGCCTTCTTGATCTCGGCGATCGCCTCGTCGCGGGGCAGGATGTCGGAGATGGCGAAGAAGCAGGTCTGCATGATGGTGTTGATGCGCGCCCCCATGCCGGTGGCCTTGGCCACCTTCGGCGCGTCGATCACCCAGAGCTTGATCTCCTTGTTGATGATGTCCTCTTGGACCTCCTTGGGCAGGTGGTCCCAGACCTCATCTTGACCGTAGGGAGAGTTGACCAGGAAGGTGGCGCCCTTGGTCGCCTTGGCCAACATGTCGTAGCGCTCCATGAAGTTCCACTGGTGGCAGGCCACGAACTTGGCGGTGTGCACCAGATAGGTGGAGCGGATCGGCACCGGGCCGAAGCGCAGATGGGAGACGGTGACCGCGCCGGCCTTCTTGGAGTCGTAGACGAAGTAGCCCTGGGCGTAGTTGTCGGTCTCCTCGCCGATGATCTTGATCGAGTTCTTGTTCGCTCCAACCGTGCCGTCCGAGCCCAACCCGTAGAACAGGCCGCGGAAGGTCTTGTCCGACTCGGCGTTGAACTCCGGGTCCTCGGCGATCGAGGTGTGGGTGACGTCGTCGACGATACCGACCGTGAAGTGGTTCTTCGGCTTGTCCTTCTTGAGCTCGTCGAAGATGCCCTTGACCATGGCGGCGGTGAACTCCTTGGAGGAGAGGCCGTAGCGGCCGCCGACGACCTTGGGCATGTCTTTGAAGGGCGCGGTGCCTTCGTCGAGGGTCTCGAGCAGGGCGGTGTTGACGTCGGTGTAGAGCGGCTCGCCAACGGCGCCCGGCTCCTTGGTGCGGTCGAGCACCGAGATCTTCTTGACGCTAGCCGGCAGGGCGTTGACGAAGGCCTTGATGTCGAACGGCCGATAGAGCCGGACCTTGACCATGCCGACCTTCTCGCCGTTGTCGTTCATGACGTCGATGGCCTCGTGGGCCGCTTCGGCGCCGGTCCCCATGATGACGATGACGCGCTCGGCGTCCTTGGCGCCGACGTAGTCGAACAGGTTGTAGCGCCGGCCGGTGAGCTCGAAGAAGCGGTCCATGGCCTTTTGCACGATGCCCGGGCAGGCGTCGTAGTACTTGTTGACCGTCTCGCGGGCCTGGAAGAAGACGTCCGGGTTCTGGGAGGAGCCGCGCAGCACCGGGTGGTCCGGGGAGAGGCCGCGGGAGCGCTGGGCCAGCAGCGCGTCCTCGTTGATCATCTTCTTGATGGTCTCGTCGTCGATGCTCTCGAGCTTGAGGATTTCGTGCGAGGCGCGGAAGCCGTCGAAGAAGTGCACGAAGGGAATGCGGGAGTCGAGGCTCGCCGCGTGGGTGACGGCGGCCAGGTCGAGGACCTCCTGGAGGCCGCCGGAGCAGAGCAACCCGAAGCCGGTGCTGCGGGTCGCCATGACGTCGGAGTGATCGCCAAAAATCGACAGGGCGTGGGTCGCCACGCTGCGCGCCGTGACATGAAACACCGCCGGGGTGAGCTCACCGGCGAGCTTGAACATGCTCGGGATCATCAGCAACAGGCCCTGGGAGGCCGTGAACGTGGTGGCCAGGGCGCCGGTGGTGGCCGCGCCGTGGATGGCGGCGGCGGCGCCGGCCTCGCTCTGCATTTCGGTGACGTTCGGGATCGTACCCCAGAGGTTCTTGACCCCCTCGGCCGCCCACTCGTCGGACATTTCGCCCATGCCGGAGGATGGGGTGATCGGGTAGATGGCGATGACTTCGCTGCAGCGATAGCCGACGTGTGCTGCGGCGGTGTTGCCGTCGATGGTAATTTTCTGGCTGCCCATAATCTTCTCCGTTGGGTGAGGCACTAGGTAACCCAGGAAGCGCTCCCCTGCGCCGGCGCTGGATCCGCGCTGACATACACCCCCGGCTGGTGTCGAGCAACCTCTGCCCCCGGGGCGCGACGCGTTATTTGGACCTGAGCCGCTTTCGGTTTGCACCAGCGGACATCTCTCGTGTATCTCCCCCCCGAGCCAGGCTCATCCCCGGTGGGCTCGCCGCGCGGATGAGGAGTTACCAGAGCCCCGTGAGTACCATGACCCAATCCGAACCCATGCGCGTCGGCATCGAAAAGATCCGCTCCTACGTTTCCACCCAGTACCTAGACCTCGAGGAGCTGGCCAACGCCCGCGGCCACGATCCCGCCGACATCCACGACAACCTGTTGCAGCGCACCCGCTCGGTGAACCCCCTATGGGAAGACCCGACCACCATGGTGATCAACGCCGCGAACCCAATGTTGACCGATGAAGACCGCGCCAAAATCGAGCTAATCATCGTCGCCACCGAATCCGGCGTCGATCAAGGCAAGGCGATGGCCACCTACGCCC
>JAUUZB010000304.1 GCA_030590185.1 Deltaproteobacteria bacterium | reverse complement strand
TCGACGGTCTGGAGCTGTGCCGCCGGATCAAGACCGACCCGGCCCTGCGCGCGATCCCAGTGATCATGGTCACCGCCAAGGGCGAGGTCGACGACGTCGTAGCGGGCCTCGAGGCCGGCGCTGACGACTACGTCACCAAGCCGTTTAGCCCGCGGGAGCTCGTGGCCCGCGTCAAGGCGGTGCTGCGTCGGCTCAAGGGTCCGGATCCCACGGCCGCACAGCGACCGACCGTCAGCCATGGACCGTTGATCATGGACCTGCATCGCTACCGATGCACCTGGTCCGGCGACGAGATCGTACTCACCGTCACGGAGTTCGCCTTGCTGCGCACCCTGGTTGATGCGCCCGGTCGCGTCTACACGCGCGGTGAGCTGGTTGACCGCGCCTACGGTACCGGGCACGTGATCACGGAGCGCACGGTCGACAGCCACATTCGACGCATTCGCAAGAAGCTCGCCGCAGTAGGTGCAGAGCCGATCGAGACGGTCTATGGCCTCGGCTATCGCCTGCGCGAGGACCTCGAACCGAGCTAGAGATGCGTTGGCGACCGGGTATCCGCTGGTGGTTGATCGGAGCGAACGGCTTCGTCCTGCTAGCGCCGCTGTTCGGCATCGGCGTGCTGCGTATCTACGACGTCTATCTCCTGCGCCAAACCGAGCGCCAGTTGATCGCCCAAGCGGTCCTGGTCGCCGAGTCCTGGCGGGAGGCTTGGTTGCTGGAGCGGGGCGAAGAGATGACCGGGGAGGACAGCTTCCGCCCGCCGGACCGGGCGAGCCAACGTTTCGTGCCCTACGAGCCGTTGATCGACATCGGTACCGAGCTCCAGGAGCCGGAACCGAACCAGGAAACATTCCCGGCCGCGCCCCCTGGCGACACGGCCGCCCGCCGGGCGGGCAAGCGGATCGAGCCCCTGTTGGCGCGGGCTAAGGTGTTCAACCTGAGCGCCGTGCGCGTTCTCGATGCCCACGGTTGCGTGGTGGCAACCACCGGTGTCCCGGCGGATCTTTGCCTGGGCAGCCTGCCCGAGATCGAGCGGGCCTTGCATGGTGCGTACGCTTCGGTGGCTCGGATCCGCATCTCCGACGAGCCGGCGCCGCCCTTGGCCGACATCCGCCGCCGGGGAAACGTGCGGGTCTTCGCGGCCCTGCCGATCTTCCATCGCGGCGAGGTCGTGGGTGTGGTCCGCGTGTCACGAACCGGCTTGAGCGCCCTGAAATCCCTGTGGCTCAACCGTCGGGGCTTGCTCATCCTGCTGGTGGCCACGGTGATTCTCACCTTCGCCGTGAGTCTGCTCTTTGCCCGCGCCATCGCCTCGCCGGTGCGCGCTATCACCCGCAACGCCGAGGCGATCGTGCGTGGCTCGCCGCCCGCCCCGTTCACCGCCCGGCGCTGGGGGCCGGCCGAGCTCCAAACGCTCGCTGGGTCCCTCGATCGCATGACCCACAAGCTGGCGGAACGGGCCGCCTACACCGCGGAGTGTGCAGCAAACGTAAGCCACGAGCTCAAGACGCCCTTGACCGCCATCCGCGGCGCGGCTGAGCTGCTGCAGGATCAGTGGGGCGAGATGGAGGCGGAGCAGCGCGAGCGTTTCATCACCAACATCGGCGCCGACGTGGTGCGGATGGAACGCTTGGTCAACCGTCTGCTGAGCCTGGCCCGGATCGAGAACGCGCCGGTGGAGGAACGGCAGGTGGTCGAGGTGAGGCAATTTTTCGCTGAGCTCGAGAACCGTTATGCGCCGCGGGTCGAGATTGTCTCGCAAGAGCCACCCGCGACAATTTCGGTCCACCCGGATCATCTCGTCTCGGCGGTCTGCAACCTGATCGACAACGCCTCGAGTCATGGCGGCGATGGACCGGTGAAGGTCCGGGTCGCGAGCCGAGGGGCGCGTTTATTGGTCGAGGTGTCGGACCAGGGCCCGGGGATCAGCGCCGCCAACCAGCCCAAGCTCTTTTCGCGGTTCTTCACCACCGAGCGGGACCAGGGGGGGACCGGCCTAGGGCTGGCGATCGTCAAGGCTGTGGCGGAGGGGCGCGGTGGAGAGGTCGACTTCACCACTGGGCCGGAGGGCACCACATTTCGGTTGGTGCTGTGAGGCGGCCCAAGGTGCGATAGACACGACCTGCGCGGGCGTCCTATGAATGACGCATGTTGTTGCGCTCGCTTCCCATGGCGTTGGTTCTCGTCGCGTTGCTGGTCTCGGTCGGATCGATCACCAACTGCAAGAGTGAGCCGGTGGCACCGCCACCGCGGGCGGGTTCGGGGTCGGATGAGGCCGACGCCGCAGGCGATCCCGATGGGGAGGAGGCGGCCGTTCACTTCCATCCCCTGGCCGAGGAGAAATCCCTCCCGGCCCGAGACCTCGTCGCCATTCGCGAACGCGGTGAGCTTCGGGTGTTGCTGCAACGCAGCGACCTCACGGCGTTGCCACGGGAGGGCTCCCCACTTGCCCTGACCATGTCCGGCGTCGCGTTCGTGGCCGGCCGCCTAGGGGTCGAGGCGAGATTTGTGGTGGATCCTAGTCGGCAGGCCCTGCGTCAGGCGTTGCTCGATGGTCGCGGGGATCTCCTGGTGATGCAGCTTTCCCCCCACGAGTCGGAGGTCAAGGGTCTGTTGGTCACCACCCCGGTGCGCTTCGTGCAAGAGGTCGTGGTGGTGCCGGGGAGAGCTGGCGACGGGGAGGCGGGCGAAGAGGCCGTCCAGGCGCAGGCGACGCCGCGCTCCTTTGAGGAGCTCGAGCATCAACAGATCTATGCCGGCCGTTGGTTCCCTTCCTTCGCGCGCCTGACCAAGCGGGCGATCGTCGGCCTACTGGAGGATCATCTCGAGCCGGCCGAGGTGCTGGCGCGGGTTGGCCAGGGCGAGATCCCCATGGCGGTGGCTTTCTCCGAGGATGTCGCCGCCTACCTCACCTACCGGGAGGACGTCGAGGTCGCGTTCCCGCTCACCGAGGAGGTCCCGCTGGTCTGGGGCGTGAGCCCGGAGGCGCCCCGCCTGGTGGAGGGGGTCAACGGCATCGTCTTCGAGAGCGCGCTCACCAAGCACACCCGTGCGGTGTATGGCGGTGATCTCGCCGCGATCCGCGAGCGCAAGGTGATCCGCGTTGCCATGCAGAACGACGCCGCCTCCTATTTCCTCTTCCGCGGTCAGCAGGTCGGGTTTCAGTATGAGCTCGCCGAGCGCCTGGCCAAGAAACTCGAGGTGCGCCTGGAGGTGGTCGTGCCGGACCAGCCTAGCGAGTTGGCGCGCCTGGTCGAGGAGGAGCGGGCGGATCTCGCGGTCCTGGCGGTCACCGATGAGCTGGGCGAGCGCCTGCAGCTCTCGCGGCCCTATGCCTTTGCGGAGCAGGTCCTGGTGCAGCCGGCGGACGCCGAGCCGATCACCGCGCTCGAACAACTCGCGGGTAAGGCGATCCACGTGCGCCGCAGCTCCTCCTACTTCGAGCTCTTGACGGCGCTTGCGGCGAAGGTCCCGGACCTCCAGATCGTCGAGGCGCCCGAGACGTCGTCGACGGAGGAGTTGATCGCCGCGGTCGGTGCAAGGGAGATCCCCATGACCGCGGCAAACTCGGTACTCCTCGGTGCCGAGCTCACCTACCGGGATGACATTGCGGGAACTCTGGTGCTGGCCAAGAAGAGGCCGCTGGCCTACGGCATGCGCCAGGATTCGCCTAAGCTGCTCGGCTGGCTCAACCGCTATCTCAAAAAGACCTACCGCGGTCGCGACTACAACGTTCTCTATAAGAAGTACTTCAAGAGCAAGCGCCGCATGCGCCTGCGCCAGAGTGAAGAGCTCTCGACCAGCGGCAAGCTCTCACCCTGGGATGATCTGGTTCAGGAACGAGCGCGCCAATTCGGGCTCGATTGGCGGCTGATCCTCGCCCAGATGTACCAGGAGTCGCGCTTTGATCCGAAGGCCAAGAGCTGGGCCGGGGCGGTGGGGCTGATGCAGGTCATGCCGAAGACCGGCAAGGGCCTCGGTTACCGCAGCAAGAAGCGCCTGCGCAAGCCGGGCAACAACATTCACGCGGGCGTCATGTACCTGTCGCAAATGATCGCGAAATTCGATCCTGACATCCCGATGCGTCAACGCATTCGCTTCGGGCTCGCCGCCTACAACGCTGGGCTCGGTCACGTCATCGATGCCCGGCGCTTGGCCGCCAAGAAGGGCTGGGATCCAGACCGTTGGTTCGGTAACGTCGAGAGGGCGATTCGTTTGCTGGAGAAGCCCAGGTATTACCGTCGAGCTAGGTACGGGTATTGTCGGGGATCCGAGCCGGCGGATTATGTCAGCCGCATTCAGTCGCGCTACGACGGGTACGTGGCGCTGGTGCCAGCGGCGGGCTTCGACACGGAGGAGGGTACGGAGCCCTAGGGCGTTGGTGCCCGGTCAACCGTCAACTCGCGCGACGAGACGCAGAAGCGGTTGCCGCTGAGGTGGTGGAGCAGCTCCAAGCCGTTGTCAAAGGTCCAATGGCCGTCCCGGAAGTGATCCGTGGCGGCGCGGGCGGAGATGACCTCGGCGAGGATCAGGGTGGAGGTCGAGATATCTACCAACTCGGTGACGCGACACTCTAGATTGGCGACCGCCTCCGCGACCAGGGGCGCGCGGATCCCGTCCGCCTTCTCGCGGTGCAGGCCGAAGCGCTCGAACTTATCGGGCACGTCCCGTCCGCTCACCGTCCCGCAGCCGTGGAGCGCGGCGGCGTCCCGGGCGTGGGGGATGTTGATCGCCAGCTCTCGGGTCCGCTCGATGAACGGGTAGGAGAAGTGGCGCTTGCCGCTGACCAAGGCCACCAGCGGAGGGTCCTTCTTGGCCGGGATGTTCCAGGTTACCGCCAACAGATTGTCGCGTTCCCCGTCACCGACGCTAACCCACACGACGCTACCCGGGTTCAGCAAGCGGTAGGCGGCGGCGAGCGGGATCTTGGCTTTGTCCATCTTCGGTGCCTTTGTTGCGACGCACGGTTTGCGGAGTGAAATTTGTCACCCCGCGGGCAGCCATGCAAGCTCACCCGAGCGTCGGTCCATGTCCGGCCCTTGACTTCCCCGCCGTGACGGGGTCGAGGTGCCCTGCCGCCTCCTAGGTGCACCCTCGCTACGGAGTTACCGATGTTCACGGGTCTGACCGACTTCGTCCTACGCTGGCCCAAGGGGGTGATCGTCGCGGTCCTCCTCGCCACCCTGGTCTTTGGCTACGGCATGCGATTCATGCGGGCCGACACCGACGTCACCAACGACCTGCCGCAGGACATCCCCGCCAAGCAGCTCTACGATCGCATCGACGAGATCTTCCCTGCCAAGGAGATGGTGATCGTTGGCATCGCCAGCCCTGACCTCTTCACCCCCGACGGCATCGCGCGTCTCGATCGTCTCACCCGGCGGCTCGAAAAGACCGACGGGGTTCAATCGGTGATGAGCCCGACCAATGCGCGCATCATCTCCGCCGTTGAAGGCGGGATGGAGGTTAAGGAGGCCGCCGATCCATTGCCCCGCACCGCGGCCGAGGCGGAGGCCTTTGAGGCCATGCTCCTCGCGCAACCGTTGTTCGTCAATGGCGTGATCAGCGAAGACGCGGCGGCTATCGCGATGATGGTCTTCATCAAGGCTGGAACTAGGGAGGCGGATTGTGCCGAGAGGATCATCGCGATCGCCAACGACCCAGCGCTCAACGAGGGCCTCACCCTGTTCGTCACCGGCCGCGCCGCGGCTACCTATTGGTCGAAGATCATCATGGGCCGGGACATGGGCATGTTGTCCTCGGCGGCCCTGCTGATCGTCATCGTATTGTTGGTGTTCTTCTTTCGTAGCGGTCGCGGCCTCTCGCTGCCGGTCGGCGTCGTGATCGCTGCGGTGGTCTGGACCATGGGCTTGATGGGGTACCTCGGCCAGCCGATCACCCACAGCACCGAGGTGATGCCGATTCTGCTCATCGCCATCGGCGTGGCCGACGGTATT
>JAUUZB010000727.1 GCA_030590185.1 Deltaproteobacteria bacterium | reverse complement strand
GAGAAGCTCAAGGGCACCCTCGAGACCCAGCGCGAGACCAACGCCGAGCGGGACGAGACCATCGACACCCTGTCGACGCAAATCGCCCAGCTCTCCGATGAGTCGACCAACCGGCAGATGGAGCTCGAGGGACAGCTCGCCGAGGGCCAGGCGGAGCTCGAAGCGAGTCAGGGCCAAGCGGCGGCCGAGATCCAGAGCCTCACGGAGCAGTTCAACGCCGAGCGTCAGGCCATGCAGGACACCTTCGCCGGCGAAAAGCAAGCGCTCGAGGAGCAGTTTGCCGGCGAGAGCGCCGCCCTCGCCGAACAGCACGAGGCGGAGCACCAGACCCTGCTCGCCGAAAAGGTCAACTTCGAAGAGCAGGCCGCGGCCGAGAAACAGGCCCTCGAGGAAAAGAGCGCCGGCGAGGCGCAGGCGCTCCAGGAGCAACTCCAGGCGGAGATGGAAGCCCTCCGCGACCAGGCCGAAGGGGAGAAGGCGGCCATCCAGGAGGAGCTCTCCGGCGAGATGCAGTCCCTGGCCGAGCGCCTCGGCGGCGAGCGCAACAACGTGCAGGAGACCCTCGAGGCCGAGAAGCAGGCGATGCAGGAGGAGCTCCAGACCGAGCTGGAGGGGCTCAGGGAGCAGTCGGAGCACGATATCTCGGTGCGCGACGAGGCCATCGACAAGCTCAAGGATGCCATCGAGCGCCAGCGCGCCGCCCTCGCCGAGCGCGACGAGGCTATGTCTCAAAAAGAGACAGAGTTCCTGCAGCTCAGCGACACCGACGCCGCCAACACCGCGCAGCTCGAGGAGCTCAATGAGGAGCTCAGCCAGAATCGCGACGAGCTCGAGGCGATTCGCGAGGCCTCCGAGCACGACGTGCAGGTCCGGGACGAAGCCATCGAGAAGCTCAAGGCCGGCATCGAGACCGCCAAGGACGCCCTGCGCGAGCGCGCCGACACCATCGAGGAGAACGAGGAACGGATCGCCCAGCTCAGCGAAGAGCTCACCGGGTCCCAGGACGAGCTCACCCAGAACCGTTCCGAGCTCGAGGGCCAAATCGGGGAGCTCACCCAGAATTCCGAGGGTCGGATCGGCGAGCTCGAGCAGAGCCTCGCCGAGGCCACTGGCACCATCGACGAGCGCGACTCCCAGCTCAATCAGCTACAGGACGAGATCGAGGGCGAGCGCCAGCGAATCGAGGAGCTCACCGGGCAGACGATGCAAAAGGAGGAGGAGCTCTCCGCCATTCGCGGCGAGGCGGACCAAACCAAGGCCGAGCTCGCGGATCTGGAGGGCAACCTCAAGGATACCGAGAGCGACCTCGATCAACAGATCACGGTGCGCGACGAAGCGATCGCCAAGCTCAAGGAGGCGGTGGGGGCGGCCCGCGGCCAGGCCGAGGAGCTCCAGGGTGAGCTCGACTCCGCCCGGGAGGACGGGGACCAGGTCCGCGCCACGGCCGGCGACGATCGCGAGCGCACCGGCGAGCTTCTAGGGCGCACCAAGAAGGCGCTCGAGGTCGCACAGAAGCTGTTGAGCAACTGATCGAGTGCTGGACCGGGTGGGCCCTACCAGTGCCCCTCGACCTCGTTGCGAAAGTGGGCCGAGCATCCCGACGCGACCCGGCTGCTGAGCAACAGCGGTGGGAGAAACCGCCAACGTCCCACCAACACCAACCTACTCGTTGCTAAACAACAGCTGCGCCGAGTCCCCACTCCAGGCAAACTCCAGCCGCGGATAATCATCGCTGGCGAGCACTCCGGGCGCGAAGAGCTCGGGCAGATCCTCGGGCCCCAGGCCGCGCTCGAGAAACGCCGGCACCGAGATCAACGGCGAGATTCCGATTTGGGCCAGGGCGCTCTGGACCGCCGGCTCGCTCACCAAGCGCTCCACACCGTCGCGATCCACCGCCAGGGGATGATCCGCGGCCACCACGTTGAAACCATTGGCGTAGGCGCGAAATAGCAGGACGTGGGAGAAGCTCGCCGCTAGGGTGCGCAGAACCAGGGCCCGGTCGCTGCCAAAGGCGTGCTGCACCACCACCCCCCCGGGGGTCAAGCGCTCCTTGACGAGATCATAGAACTCGGTGTGAAACAGGCTGGCGCTGCCGGGGAGATGCGGATCGGAGACATTTATACTGATAATATCGTAGCGCTCCGTCGAACGGGCCAAGTAATGCCGACCGTCGTCGACCACCACCCGCACCTTCGGGTTGCGGTGGTAGTTGGCGTTGAAGGGGAGGAAGAGATCGGCGGCCTCCACCATGCCTGGCAGGATCTCCACCGCGTCGATGCGCTCGAGCTGGGGATAGGCGCTCAAGGCCCCGGCCGTGAGGCCATAGCCGCTGCCCAGCACCAGGGCAGTGCGCGCCTGCGGCGCAAAGAAGGTTCCCAGGTGACCCTGCATGCCCTGGACGTAGGAGGTCGCTGGCACGCCGAGCAGAAAAACGAGCTCGGTGCGATTATTGGTGACCTTGATTCTTCCCTTCGGCGTTCGTACCACCTGCATGACGCCGTAGGCGTCCTCCTGGCGGAAGAGCAGCTGTTCGCCATCCCGCAGCCAGGTCAACGCCGGCGGCAGCAGGCTCGGGGCGAGCGCCATGAACGAGGCCGCGATCACCATGCCGGCCACCGCCTGGCGTCGGGCTGGGGTGCGCCCCTCGGCTCGACGCATCTCCCGCACGAAGATCACCAGCGCCGCGAGCAGACCCACGAAGATGAGGGCCAGGATGGACCCAAATGCGCCCACGCTGCTCAAGCCGTAGAAGCCGACGATCAGTGAGCCGGTCACCGCGCCCACCGCGTTGACCAGGTAGTAGCGCCCGGCCGCATCACCGGTCCGGGTCGCCGCCCCGCGCGAGGAGGCGACACACAACGGAAACAGGCAGCCAAGCAGGAGCATCGGTACGGCCAGCAGGGCAAGCGTCTCCAAGCCGCGGTAGACCAGCAGCAGGATCCCGCCCTCGGGAAGGACCGCCTCCCATTGTTCCTGGTGTTGGATCCACCACCAGGCGGCGGCGGTGGAGAGCACGACGGCGCCCGCTCCGGCGGTGATCAACCAGCCGAGAAACGCTGGGCCGCGTGTGGCAAAACGCTTCAATAAGCGCTCGGCAATCCAGGAGCCGATGGCCAACAGGACGAGGACGCAGGCGAGCAGGGTCGTGAAGGCGTAGGTGCGGTTGCCCAGGAAGTAGGAGGCCAGGCGCGCCCAGACCACCTCGGTGCCCATGATCATCAGGCCGCTGATCACGGCAACCGCTAGGAGGATCCACTCGGGTGCCACTTCGGTCCTCGTCGCCGCGGCACTCGAATCGCTCGCCGCGGGCGCCGGGGCTCTGGGCAACAGCGCCAGGGGCGCGCAGATCAACGCCGAGCAGATGTTGAGCAGGGCCGCCGCGCCGAGGGTGAGCGGAACCCCCAACAGGCGGATCAACACGAAGCCGCAGACCAGGGTGCCGAGGGCCGCCCCGAAGGTGTTGAAACCGTATAGGCGCGGGATCATCTCGACCGAGCCGCTCACCCGCCGGCCAGCGGCCATCAACAGGGGAAAGGTGGCGCCCATCAACAGGGTCGGCAGCAGGACGAGCAACAGGACCGTCAGGAAGGTCGCGATGGCGCGCGAGGCGCCGGTGACGTCACTCAGGCCGCCCAATGCGCCGCGGCCGTAATGCAACACCAGGCCCATGGCCGGCGCCGTCACCGCGATGCCGACCTCGACCACCACATAGGCTCGCACGATACGCTCGAGCCGATCGGCGAAGCGCCCGAACAGG
>JAUUZB010000735.1 GCA_030590185.1 Deltaproteobacteria bacterium | reverse complement strand
GGATTGTGCGTCACCAGCTCCTCGGCGAGCAGATCGTCACGCAGGAGGATCACCAACGCCCGCGGCGCAAAACGATCGATCAATCCCGGCATCACTGCCTCGAGGTGCATCGGGGTCAGGCCGAGGTTGGATAGATCCAACGCCCGAACCCGATCTCCCGCCATCGCCCCATCGATGTGCGTGGCGAGCAACTCCGCGAGGCCCGGGTTGGCGCTCGCTCGCCTCATTTGATCCGGCGTCCAGACCACGATGGGAAACCGGACGTCGGGATCCGCCGCGCCTAGGGCATCGAGCTCGGCGAGGCGCGGGGTTTGGTCGATCCAGCGTTGCCCGGTGAGCTGGAGCTCCGTCGGCGAGACGGACCACAGGGGCTCTAGCCGGCGAGCGGTGAGCTCGAGGGCCGTGGCGAGCAGGGCCGTGGCGACCACGGCCGTCACGATTAATGGTGTCCGCAGACTAGTTCGCATCGGGTTTCCAGGGCAGACGAGGCCATCATAGCCCGTAGCAGAGGACGCGGGACTACCCTTTTTTTTTGAGCCAGGTTTCAATAGCCTAGGGGACCTACGAGAGCAGCAATGACTAGCAACACACTCCCCTATCTCCTCACCCTCCTCATCATCGGCGGCGCCAACCCCGCGCTGGCCGGGGACCGACCGGTGGCCATGCTCCCCCTCGAGGCCCCCTGGGCAGATCCGACGATCGCGGAGGCCATCGAGAACGTCGTGCTCCAATCCGCCCACGATGTCTCGACCCAGAAAATCCTCGGAGCCGCAGATATCCGCGCCATGCTGGACGTCAAGATCCTGCAGCAAGCGGCGGGCTGCGAGGGGGACGAGGTTTCTTGCCTCACCGAAATCGGCAACGCCCTCGGCGTATCGCACGTCCTCAAGATCGGGCTGACCACCCTCAGCGGCCAGCTGATCCTCTCGCTGACGCTCATCGACCAACACAAAAGCTCCGTCCTGTCTCGAGAGCAAGTCGTTGTGCCGAGGGATGAGTCGCTCTACGCCGAGGCGGTAACCAAGGCCGTGGTGGGAGTGTTCCGCGAGGCTGGTCTAGCGCGCCCACCTTCACGCCGTCTCGAAAAGAAACGCTCGACGCTCGGCACCACCGGCTGGTCCCTGGTTGGCGGCGCCATCGCCATGGTGGCGGCGGGCTCGGTGGTCCTGGCGATGCGACCCGGTCTCGAGTCGATCGAGACCAATGAGTACCTGCTCTACCAGAACGCCTTGACCCAGGAAGAAGCCGACGCTGCCTATCAGGACGTCCGCGGCTCGGTGGACGATCACAACACCCTAACGACCGTCGGCTGGGTGCTGTTCGGAGCAGGAACGGCGACCGCGATTGCGGCCCTGGTCGTCTTCTACCTGCGTCCAACCAAGGAGGACATCTACCTGAGCTTGTCGCCTGGACCCGGGGGCGGCGCGTTGTGGTTAGGGGGGCGGTTCTGATGCGGCGCCTGTATCTAACCCTCTGCGCGATCGCCCTAGGCGGGTGCTTCATCAATCTCGAGGCCGACTTGCCGGCCGACAACCCAGCGCTGCCGGCGCTGTGTTCCAACGATCTGTTGGACGAGGGCGAAGGGGACGTGGACTGTGGCTTCGCCTGTTCACCCTGTGCCGACGGCCAAACCTGCAACGGCGACGCCGATTGTCGAGGCAACTCCTGCGTGGCGGGTGTCTGTTTCCCACAACACTGCGTCAACGGGACCTTCGACCTCGCGGAAACCGATATCGATTGCGGCGGCGGTTGCCTGGGCTGCGATCTCAACCAGGCTTGCCTGGTGCCCGACGACTGCCTTTCTGGTTTCTGCACGGTCAGCGACCTGATCTGCGTGGCCACCTCCTGCGAGGATGGCGCCATGAGCGGGGACGAGAGCGACATCGACTGCGGGGGGGCCTGCGCCGCCGGCTGCCTGGTGGGTGACGGCTGCTATGGCCCGAGCGATTGCGTGAGCGACTATTGCCACGCCGTCGATGGCCAGTGCGTGGCGACCTCCTGCGAGGACGCCACGATCAGCAGCGACGAGACCGACGTTGACTGTGGCGGCAGCTGCCCCGGCTGCGCGGTGGGCGAGCTCTGCACCGTCCCGGGCGATTGCGCCAGCGGCCTCTGCTATAGCGAAAGCGGGGTAGACACCCGCTGCATCGCGACCTCCTGTGACGATAACAGCCTCAGCGGCGACGAGACCGACGTCAACTGCGGTGGTCCGGACTGCGTCGGCTGTGAGGTCGGTAAGATCTGCGACGTGCCCGGAGATTGTGCGAGCACCTACTGCAACATCGTGACCCATGAATGCGTGGCGACCTCCTGCGAGGACACCCTGCTCAACGGTGACGAGAGCGCCCTCAATTGCGGCGGCTCCTGCGCCGGATGCCTGCCCGGCGTCACCTGCGACGGACCCGGCGACTGCGCGAGCCAGCGCTGCGACGTTGATGTCTGCACCGCCGTCACCTGCGCCTCGGGCGCTCAGGAGGGCGACGAAACCGGCGTCGACTGTGGTGGCTCCTGCCCACCCTGCCGCGGGGGGCAGGGTTGCGTGTCGGACGACGACTGCGAGGGGACGCGGGTGTGCGTTGGGGCTCCCACGGGCACCTGTGAATGCCTAGCCTGTCCCACGGGCACGGCCCTACTCACTGGGACCTGTGTGTGCATCGATCAATACGAGCTCTCGGCCTGGGACACGCCGACCTGCGACGGCACCGGCAGCCAATACGGCGCTGGCTTCGACAACTACGACGACGTTGGCTTTCTCCAAACCGTGGCGAGCAACGGCATGGTGGGCGTGCAGGTTTTTGGGGGTGCCGACCACTACCTCGTCGAGCCGGAACAAAACCTCTATGCCTGCAGCCTCCCGGGCGTGCTGCCGAGCTCCTTTCTGAGCTGGTTCCAGGCCAAGCGCCTATGCGAGTCGTCGGGCAAGCGGCTTTGTGAGCCGGAGGAGTGGCTCGTGGGCTGCGACGGGGGCACCGGCGACTACTTCCCCTACGGCGACACGTACGTCGAGGACCATTGCAACTGCGCCACCGGCACGACCGCACCCGACGGCTGTGGCACCAACGCCTCCTGCGCCAGCAACCACCACGCTGCTCCAATCTACGACCTGAGCGGCAACGTCACCGAGTGGGTCAACTACTGCGAGAGCCGCAACTGCGATGTGCGCGGCGGGTCTTTCCAATCGCAGTACGACTACATGGCGAGATGCTCCTCCGACTCAACCGCGGCCGCCGCTTCGGAGCTCACGATCCGACTTCACACCGGCGGTCGCTGCTGCCAAGACTTCTAGGCGGTGGTGAACTCGAAGCCAATGCCATGGCAGCCGTGGGTCTTGCTGTAGCCGACCCAACGTACCGAGATCGCGACCTCCGTGGCCTCCTGGCCCACCATCAGAAAACTCAAGGTACCCGCTTCACCGCTCTCGATGATCGCCAGCCCAGCTGGCACCTGGTCCGGGTTGGTGGCGGCACGGAGCCCGAGGAATCCGCCACCCACGGAGATGTCCAGGATGGTCCCGGAGACGCGGGTGGTCCCCACCGTGCACGCCCCGGTCCAGCCGACCTCGATCCTGAATTGCTTGCGACTCTCCACCCTGAGTCGATTATAGGCCACCGGGGCCAGCTTCGATAGAAGTTGGCACGCCCTGGGACGCGGCTCCTAGGATCGGGGCCACGAGGCGACCAGGTAGAGCGCTCCCGGCTCACGAAGGAGAGCCTCGAAGCGGTG
>JAUUZB010000401.1 GCA_030590185.1 Deltaproteobacteria bacterium | reverse complement strand
GGCCTGCCCTACCGCTACGCCGCGGGCGGCACGGTGGCCAACACCCTCAACAACTACACCTATCTGTCGGGCGAGCCAGCGGTCCTGCTCGGCGCCATGCCCGAGACCATGCGCGTCGGCGAGCCCGGGTTTGCCTACGTCGCGCAGACGCCCAAGTCGATTGACCTCAGCCTGGTGCGAGCCGTTGCCGGACGGATCGGCACGGCGATCACCTTCATCACGCCGGACGGCGAGCGGGCGTTTGGCGTCGCCCCGGGGGTCTCGGCTCAGTTTCCGCCCGAGGCGGTGCCGGCCGAGGTGGTCGCCAACGCCAGCGTGGTGCTGGCCAGCCTCTACAGCCTGCGAGACGAGCAGTGGCCGTTGGCTCGAGCGGCGCGTCGGATGATGGCCCTGGCCAAGGCCGCGGACGTGCCGGTCGCCTTTGGGCTCGGCACCGCCGGGTTGGTGCGCGAAAAACGCGACATGGTCAAGGAACTGCTGCGGGAGATGGTGACCATCGCCGCCATGAACGCCCAGGAGGCAGAGGCGCTCACCGGGGAGACGGATGTACTTCTGTCCGCTCAGATGATCCTCGAGTGGGTGGATCTAGTGATCATCACCGACGGTCCCCGCGGCCTCACCATCGGTGGTTGGACCGACGAGCGCGTGCGGCGTCCTACCCGGGAGAGGGCACGCTCCAAAACGATTCAGGACTACAACCGCTGGGAGTACAGCCGCTTGATGTTCCGGCGCGACTGCGACCAGCCACTGAACGTCTACAGCCACATCCACCCCTACCGCGGGGGGCCGGACCGTTTGACCAACACCAGCGGTGCCGGTGACGCTGCCCTCGCTGCGATCCTGCACGACATCGCGGCCAACCGTTATCACCGAGCCCGGGTGCCCGATAGCAGCAAGCACGCTGCGCCGGCGCCCTTCCTCACCTACTCCTCGCTGTCTCGAAATGCCCAGTACGGCAACCGCGCCGCCTATGAGGTCCTGCGCGGGCACTCCCCCCGTCTCGACGGGCCGGTCGCACCGGACGACGGCCTCGACGAGCAGGCGGAGGACTCCGGCTACACGCAGTTTGCATTTCGGTTCGAGGATGAAGAGGAAGAACGCTAGTCGCCGGCGCCCAGGGCTGCCGCGACCGCCTCTGAAATATCGAGACCGGCATAGGGTTTCTTCACCACGCCGATCATGCCCTCGCTGAGTAGGGCGCGAACGTCTGCCTGGAGGGCGTAGCCGCTCGACAGCAGCGCCTTGACCTCTGGGTTGATCTCCTTGAGCCGCCGAAAGCAATCTCGGCCGTTCATCTTGGGCATGACCAGGTCGACGATCACCAGGTCGACCTCCTGCCAACGCTCTCGGTAAACCTCAACCCCGGCGGCGCCGTCCTCCGCCACCAGGACCTCGTAGCCGAGCCGGGTCAGCAATCGGGCGGCCAAGTCGCGGATGATCTGCTCATCGTCGACCACCAGGATCCGTTCCCCCCGGGGGGCTCTGGTGGTGCCCCGCTTGCCTACGTCCCGGGCGCGTTTCTCGGGGAGCGGCAGAACAACGCGAAATGTCGAGCCCTGACCGACCGTCGACTCGACCTCGACCCTGCCGCCATGGCTCTCGACAATCCCATAGACCATCGCCAGGCCCATCCCGCTTCCCTTGCCCTGCTCCTTGGTCGTGAAGAATGGCTCAAAGATCCGCTCTCGGATCTCGATTGGGATCCCAGTCCCCGTATCGCGCACGGACACGCGTACGTGGCCGCTCCCCCCTCCATTCGCCGTGCCCTTCGCCTCGCCCTCCCGCCGCGCCAGCATCTCCGTCTCGAACTGCAGCTCCCCTCCCTCTGGCATCGCATCCCGGGCGTTGATGCCGAGGTTGAGCAATACCTGTTGGAGTTGGCTGGCGTCCCCTTGAATGACGAGACTCTCTGGTGCGAGACTTTGGGAGATGGTGATCCGGCGATCGATGGTGCGGCTGAGCACCGCGACCACGTCCTGGATGAGTTGGTGGAGGTCGACCGGCTCGATACGAAGCTTGCCCTGGCGAGCGAAGCCGAGCAGCTTCTGGGTCAGCTCCGCCGCCCGGGTGCCGGCGTTCTCAATCACGACCGCCGCCTCGTGAACCTCGTCCCCAGGCTCAGAGATGAGCTGGAGATCCTCGGCGTAGGCCAGGATAGCGGTTAACAGGTTATTGAAGTCGTGCGCGACGCCACCCGCCAATGTCCCGACCGCCTCCATCTTTTGCATGTGGCGCAGCTGGGTCTCCAGATCCCGCAGGGCCTGCTCGGTCCGGCGACGGGCCACGGCCACGGTCGCCTGCGCAACCAGCACCTCTATCGCGGAGCGTTTGGCCAATTCGTCGCCGTCGAAGGGCGCGATCGCCACGCTGCCGTACAGCTCCCCATCGCGCGCCAAGCCGATGGCAAAAACTGAGGTGATGCGGAGCAAGCCGTCAATCTCCGCGGCGATCGGACGCGGCACCCGGCCGTTGGTGAGGTCGAACACGCCCTGCTCAAAACGAATCAGCTCGCCGCGACTCAATGCCTCCCGCAGCTCGGTCCCCAGCTCGAAGGAGAGCCCCTCCGGCTCGCCATCGAGCAACTCGGCCAGCTCGTCTCGGCGATCGGCGACACCCAATAGGGCGCGGATCTGTATGCGGTTGTCACTCGCGTCGTAGTGGGCAACCGCGACCAGCGCATCACCAACCAGCTCCTCGAGGCGCTGCGCCACGTGCAGGTAGAGATCGGCATCCACATCGAGCTCGACGAGCTCCATGGCATCGCGGGCGAGGAGGGCCATATCCGCGACCTGGCTGAGCTCCCGGTCCTTCGCCGCCTGCTCCCGCCGACGCACCGCCTCCTCCTCAACCCGACTCGTCACGTCGTGGAACAGACCAACCAGGCAAGGCTCACCACCGAAGCGAACCTGCGACGAGCTGATGTCTGCGTAGTAGACGTTGCCATTCTTGTGTTTGACCGGCAATCCGACCGCCACGTCTAGCTCACCGCGGGCCTGCCGCTCGAAGGCGTCGGTCACCTCCGCCATCGCCTCTGGGGGATGGATGTCGGCCACCGACATCTCGAGGAGCTCCTCGCGTTCGTAACCGAGAATCTCACAGATGCGTCGATTGGCGAACCGGAACTCGGTGGTGGCCAGGGTCGCAACCAACACACCCTCCCGCGCCTGCTCAAGCAGGGCGGTCACGTCATCGAGTTGCTCAGCGAGCGCGTCGCGCTCCGCCCGCAGACGATCCGTCTGATCGCTGTCCGTCACGGGTTGGCTTCCTCCGGGTAGCGTTTAGCCTAGCGACAGGTGCCGCCGGCCGCAAGACGCGACCGGAGAGCTGCTACGCCCATTGCGCTAGGGGAGCTCCCGAGAGGTGCTCGTCCTCTTACCGCTCAGGTACCCGAGCGCCCGATCCGCCACACCGTCCATGGCGACGTTGAGCACCTGGCCGTTGGCCACCGCCGGAACGTCGATGACCCGCACCACCTCGCTGAGCTTGGCGTAATTCGGGACCAGCTGGGCGAGGCAGTTGGGTGAACCGCGAAAAAATGCCTCGTTGAGCTCCCCCGCCGGGCTCTCCGGGTAGAGCGGCAGGTAGTGGATCTTCGCCTCCACCAGGTCGTGGAAAAAGTGGCTGCCGAAGGAGACCTCCGGAACGAATTGACCTCGGGGGCGCGCGATCTCGATCAGCAGCGCCGTGTTGTTGATGCCGGCGTACCCAACCGGGACGCCGAGCCGCATGTCACGGCTTCCCCAACGGCCGGGTCCCATCAAAATGAACCGTTCCCGCCGCAGGCGCTCGTTCAAGGCTCGCACGGCCCGCGCCACCGCCACCCGTTCGGCCTTCGACCCCAGCTCATCGTAGTCGCGTGGATCGATCATGACGATGTAGCGAATGCCCCGCACCGAGCCACTCGACACGTCCTTGCGGACCTCAAAGATGCGCCTCTCTGCCGGCAAACCCTCCGGCGGCGGCACCGGCTCCACCTCCTCCGGTACCGCCTGGGGGCGACACTGCAGCAGGTGGAAGCTATTCCCGTCGTGGGCGAACTCGATGTCAACCGGGCAACCGTAGGCTTCTTCGAGCACCCCTAGGATCCAACGCAACACCGCCGGGTACGGTGACTGCTTGGCGAAGCGGTCGAAGGTGACCACCACATCCTCCGGCTCTCCGGTGAGCAAGCCGAGCACCGGCCGCAGGTGTTGGCCGTTGTAGGTGCTGACCACATCGTTGAGCCCGCGCAGGGTCCCCTGGCGCATGACCTCAGCGACCGACACGGACTGCAGCTCATTGGCGCGCAGGTTGATCACGTCGACCACCCTTTGCGAAAAACGCGCCACGTCGGCGTCACGCACCTCGGGCCGCAGGGTCGGCATGCCGAGCGGGATCATCCGTGGGAAATCGCTGGCCACCCGGTCCACGGCGCGGGTGCCAAAGCCGAGCACCACCCGACCGAGCCCGTCCTCTGGGCGAACCCGGGGGTTACGACGATACCAGTTGCGGGAATACCCAACCCCTGCCCAAACCGGCAAAAAGAAATCTCCACAGCGCGTTCCGACCAGCTTCTGGATCAGAACGCCCATGTTCTCGCGATAGTCGAGGAGGTTGTTGCGTTGCCGGTAACTGATGGCGTCCGGGTGGTAGGTCGACGCATAGACCTCGGCGATCGCCCCGAGCAGCTCCGCCAAGCGGTCCTCCTCGCTGCCCTGATTGGCAACGAAGACCGAGCGGTATTTCCCAGCGAAGGCGGTCTGGAAGCGATCTTCCAACAGGCTGGAGGAGCGCACGATCAACGGGTCCCGGCCGGTCTTCTCCAACATCGCCGCGAGCTGTTGCTCGATGTTCGGTGGGAAGTCGGCGTTCTTCATCACGCCGACCACGACCCGGTACTCGTTCTCGATCTCATCCGAGCTCTTGTATTTATGGTCGTGCAGGTAGGTGAGCCCGTTGTGGCTCAGGTACTGCTCCATCACATCGGAACGCAGGTAGAAGGAGACCGGGATGGAGATCGACACATCAGGTGCGTCTGGATCCCGAGCTCGCGCCTCGTCCAGGATACGGGAGGCCAGGACCATGCCGGCGGCCTTCCCGCCGATGGTACCCATGCGCTGGTCGTCACCGATAATGGCTTCCACCAGCGACTCGAAGTCCCGAATCCACATGTAGTGCTTGGCGACGCCGATGAACTCGAGCTGCTCGGAGATGAAATGGCGGATCAACGCGACCCGGGAGGCCATCGACTCCCGCGCCGAGAG
>JAUUZB010001004.1 GCA_030590185.1 Deltaproteobacteria bacterium | reverse complement strand
GACCGCCGGCGAGGTGAAGACCAAACCCACCCAGCACAGCGTCAAGGAGTTGCAAAAGGCCGGCATCTTCCCCGATGTGTTGGTCTGTCGAACCGCCAAGCCGTTGACCGAGGAGTTGCGCAAGAAGCTCGAGCTGTTCTGCAACGTCGGCGCCGACTGCGTGTTCAGCGCCGCGGACGTCAATCCTATCTATGAGTTGCCGATCCAACTCAACGAGCAGGGTCTCGACGACAAGCTCGCCGAGATATTGAATATCTGGTCCCGGGCCCCCGGCCTCGAGCGCTGGCGGGACGTGGTGCACAAGGCCCGCAACCCGAAGGGCAAGGCGACCATCGTCATGGTCGGCAAGTACGTCAGCCTGGTCGACTCCTACAAGAGCCTGCACGAGGCGCTCTTCCACGGCGGTCTGGCCAACGGTTGTGAGGTCGACATCCAGTACGTCGACAGCGAGGCGATCGAGACTGATTCCAACCTGCTCGACCAGGTGGCGGCCGCGGATGGCCTCTTGATCCCCGGCGGTTTCGGCGAGCGGGGTACCGAGGGCAAGATCATTGCGGTGCGGCTGGCGCGCGAGCAGGGTCTGCCGTTCCTCGGCATTTGTCTCGGTTTGCAGGTGGCAGTCATCGAATACGCGCGCCACGTCGCTGGCCTCGAGCGCGCCAACTCGCAAGAGTTCGATCCCGATGGTGATCAGCAGGTCATCGCGATCATGGAGGAGCAGAAGCAGATCTCCGACAAGGGCGGCACCATGCGACTCGGCGCCTACCCGTGCCGGTTGGCGAGCGGCAGCCTGGCCCAGCGTCTCTATGGCCGTGACGAGATCAGTGAGCGTCACCGCCACCGCTACGAGGTCAACAACGCCTTCCGCGATCAGCTGCTCGACAAGGGCCTTCTGCTCTCCGGTACCTCGCCGGACGGCGATTTGGTGGAGATGGTCGAGCTCGCTGAGCATCCCTGGTTCCTCGCCTGTCAGTTCCACCCCGAGTTCAAGTCCAAGCCGTTCGAGCCGCACCCGCTCTTCGCGGGCTTCGTCGGCGCGGCGCTCGCCCACGCCAAGCGCAAGGTCTAGGAGCCGGCGAGTGAGTGAAGCTCGCGAGACCCTGTTGGCTGGTATCCAGTTGTTGGTCGTCGATTGCGACGGCGTGCTGACCAACGGTGAGATCGTTTATGACCAACAGGGCGGGCGCGAGCTCGCTTTCTACACCCGCGACGGGCTCGGCCTGGCGTTGTTGTGTCGCAACGGCGTCGAGGTGGCGGTGGTATCGGGACGGCCGGTGGACGTGGCCGAGCAACGTCACCGGGAGCTCGGGGTCAACCACTTCGTTGGGCGTTGCATCGACAAGGGCGCCTGTGTGCGCGATCTACGCCAGCAGCTCGGCCTGAGCCGCGAGGCCTGCGCCTTTGTGGGGGATGATCTGGTCGACCTCTCTGGCTTCGCGGCCTGTGGGTTGGGGATCGCGGTTGCCGACGCCGCCGCCGAGGTCCAGGCAGCGGCCGGTTGGGTGACCACCGCGTCGGGGGGCCGCGGCGCGGTGCGGGAGGTTTGCGAGGCCATATTGAAAGCCCAGGGAAAGTGGGACCGGATCGTTCGGAAGCTCGGTTCCTGAGCGGCTCGCGGCCGGCGCTGCGGTGGCTGCGTGGATCCCGCGCTCGGAACCGTGGTAGGAAAGCGACGCGGAGAAGTACAATGGAGATCACGTACGAAGCCATCGAATCCTTGGTCGCCGGGACCGAGCAGCGAGGGGACATCCTCGCGGTCACCTTCAAGTGCCCAACCTCGGGCACGGAGATCCCCTCCCGGGGCACCCTGGCGCCACGAGAGAAGGAGGCAGACCCCAACGGCAACATGACCTCCAGCCTGCGCCGGTCGATGTCGCACGTCCTGCGCGGCGTGTTTGGTCGCACCCCCAAGGCCGGCGAGGCGGTCAGCTCCGATTACAGCGAAGAGGCGAAGCGCGCCGCGACCGTCGAGGCCTTTGAGGCCGTGCAGACGCAATTCGTGTGGGAGGCCAAGTCCGGGACCTGGATGTCGGTGGAGGCCGCAGGCGCCGACTGGACTGAGTTCGCCAAGCAGCTCTTTGACGGGCCGGTGGTCGAGGACGCCGACTGCGACGTGCTCGCCCGCATGCTGGTCGAGATCGCCAACGCCGACGGTCGTCTCGCCGAGGAGGAGAAGATCTTCCTCAACGAGTTCCTCGTCCCGAACTTCGGCACCGTCGAGACGCTCAGCAACAAGCCCGCCCTGAGCGCCGATGAGCTCGGCGCCACCTCTGCGGGCCGGGTTCGCGATACCATGTTGATGCTCGCCTGGGCCCTGGCCTTGGTCGATGAGGATCTCGACAGCCGTGAGGAAGCACGCCTCGGCGAGCTCGCCGACGGGCTCGGGCTCGGCCCGAATCTGGTTTTGGAGCTCAAGCGCTTCGCCCAGGAGCACGTCATCGACCAGGCGCTCGAGGTTGCCTATCGAGGCGGGCAGCGCGACGACGGGCGCTACGCCGAAGTCCAGACGCTGGCCAAGAAGATCAAGCTGCGCTCGACCAACGTGGAGCGCGTCGAGCAGAGGCTGCGCAAGCGCCACGGCTTGGCCTAGGAGAAGGGCGAGAGATCTGACTGCGCTCGGCCAATGTGGATCGGATCGAGCTGAGGCTGCGCAAGTGCCACGGCTTGGCCTAGGACAAAGGCGAGAGATCTGACCGTGACGGGCGCCCGCTCCGTGCTGGACGCCCCCCTGCCGGCCCGCTGGGGGACTCGGCAGCGGCTCAAGAACGGTTGCATCTACCTGGCCATCCGCGTCGCTTTTTTTTGGGTGCGTTGGACGCCGCTTTTCCTGGCGCGGCTCGGGGCCCGGGTGCTGGGGCGGCTCGGTTGGTGGGCTGCGGCAAGGGAGCGGCGCGAGACCCTGCACCATCTGGAGCTGGCTTTCCCGGAGCTCTCGACGCTCGAGCGGCAGCGGCTCGGGCGAGCCTGTTTCCTGCATCTGGCGTTG
>JAUUZB010000951.1 GCA_030590185.1 Deltaproteobacteria bacterium | reverse complement strand
CGCCAGGCTCGCACGAGAGGAGCTCGGCGTGAGGAAAGTCCCGTGGACCGATCCGCAGGGCACCCGCGCCCAGCGAGATTTCCTGCTCGCCCATTGGCCAGGCCACGCGGAGCGATCACGAGGTGTGGGAGATGTCTACGGGATCGCTCCTGACGACCCGACCCTCGAGACCTCGTTCCTCTATTACTCCTGGGTCGTGCCCGGCTGCTCTGTCGCATTCTACCCGCCGGCGACCACAGCGTGCGGCCACGCGGTTCTGGCTCGCAACTACGACTTCACCACGGGCAGCGCCGCCGAGTTGTTGCAGGGTGCCCCGCCGGAGGTCAGCGCGCCGCCGGCCACGTCGCGTCCCTTCGTCGTGGAAGCCTATCCGGACATCGGCTACCCGAGCATCACCGTGTCGAGCTACGAGCTGCTGGCCGGCGCCACCGATGGAATCAACGCGCAGGGGTTGGCCGTCGCCTTGCTCGCCGATGCGGAGACCATGGGCGGCGCCTACGCGCCCCTCGGAACGAATGGGGTTGGGATCAGCGAGATCCAGCTGGTGCGATGGCTGCTAGAGACCTGTGGAACCGCCCGGGAGGCCCGCGCGGCGCTGCGGCGAACGCCTCAGTTCTATATCCACGTCCCGTGTCACTACATCGTCACCGATCGCAGCGGCGACGCGTTCGTATGGGAGCTCGGGCACGCCGACGATCCGGAAATCGTCGAAGGCGACCACGGCCACCCGCTCACGGTCACCAATCACCTTCTGCACCCACACGAGGTAACGGACCACGCTGCGATCGCAGAGTCGGTCGGCCGACTGGCCTGTCTCGGTGACGAGATCGCGCGGAGCCGGCCACCGTATTCGCTGGAGGCTATCCAGGCTGCAAACCGGGCGGTGGTTGCCACGGCGCCTGCCGGCGAAGGACAGTACGCGGCAGTGAGCCCAGCACGAACGCTGTGGCACGCCTGGTACGATCTCGACACCGGCGGGTTGGCGATCGATTTCTACCTCGGCGACGATCCGCACACCGCTGAGGTCCAACGATCGGAGCCGGTGACCTTCAGCCTGGGGATCTGAGTCACCGCGGGATCTCCCCCACCGGCCTGTGTTAGATGCTCCGGGTGACCGAGAGCAGCCCAGAAGGTGAGCCGTTCGGCCGCTATATCCTCGAACGCCCCCTCGCCCGCGGCGGTATGGCCGAAATCTTCTTCGCCCGCCACGACGGCCCGGCGGGGTTCTCCCGTCACCTGGTCATCAAGCGAATCCTGAAGGAGTTGGCCAGCAATACCGAGTTCGTGGAGATGTTCCTGGACGAGGCTCGGCTGGTGGCGCAGCTTTCGCACCCCAACATCGTTCAGCTCTTCGACTTTGGTGAGGTGGACGGCGCGTACTTCTTGGCGATGGAGCTGGTCCCCGGACCGAACCTCCATGGTCTGCTCAAGGGCTGCGCCGAGACCGGCATCGCCATGCCCTACCCCATCGCCGCCAAGATCTGCAGCGGCATCGCTGAGGGTCTGGAGTATGCCCAGAAACAAACCGACACCGCCGGTCAGCCTCTCAGCATCGTGCACCGCGACATCTCACCGTCGAACATCTTGGTGACCTACGACGGTGTACCCAAGATCCTCGACTTCGGGATCGCCAAGGCCGCCACCCAGTCTCACAAGACCCGCACCGGGACCATCAAGGGCAAGCTCGCATATATGTCCCCGGAGCAGGTCAACGCCGATCCCGTTGATGGCCGCACGGACACCTATGCCCTCGGGGTGGTGCTCTACCGCTTGGTTACCGATCGGCGGCCATTCCACGGCCGCTCGGATCTCGAGTTGATGCAGCGGATCACCGCCGGCCATTACATCCCGGCCCGCGACTGCTGCGCCGACCTGCCTCCGACCCTCGACGTCATCATTGGCAAGGCGATGGCGACCGACCGGGAACAGCGCTACCAAACTGCGCGGGAGCTGAGCAGCGACCTCGAGCATTTTGCCGCCGAGGCCGGAGGGGTGGTTACGAGCTTCGACGTCGGGGGGTTCATCGAACGCGTAGAAGAGGCCGCCGGGGAAAAGCTCGACGCCATCGGCATTCCGGGCAGCTCCGAGTTGATGTCCATCGCTGACTGCCCCACCGAGCGCCTACCGAAGGGCGACGGTCCCGGGGCCATTAGCGGGATCACCGGAATCAGCGATGACCTTCCTGACGCCCGGGAGGGTGGGACGCCGGGCGACGATCCGATCACTCTGCGATCAGAGGTCGTGGATGACGAACAGGCAGGAGACCTGGAGCCGGGACTGGATACGCCGGGGGGAGGCCTCCCGATTCGCCTGATCATCGCGATCACTGCCGGTAGCCTGCTGCTCACCCTGTTGGTGGGGGGAGCCGTCCAGATGCTGAGTCCTACCTCCGCGGGCGGGGTGGCGACAGAGGCTGCTGCGAAAGACGAGGTCGCCGATTCGCCGGTCGCCGTTGAAGCCGGAATCCCTGAGGTCGGGGAGATGGGCACCGCTCAGGATACCGCGCCCGACGCGGCCGTCGTCGCGGAGCCCGGCACGAGGGTCGAGAAGAAGAAGGGTCGGCGCAAGAGGCGCCGGGGTAAGAAGAGCGGGCCGACAACGCCACCCGCCGAGGCCACACAGCCCGGTCGGGTAACGTTGCTGGTCAAGCCGTGGGGCGTCGTGTACGTCAATGGCGCCAAGCGTGGCACCACACCGATGCCTCCCCTGGAGTTGGCGCCCGGGCGCTACGAAATCAAGATCGTGCACCCGGATACTGGCAAGTCGACCACACGGCGGGTCAAGGTGACCGCGGGCGCGGCGACCAAGCTCAAGGTTGACCTGAGCCTGTAGCCGTCGCTCACCAGAGGGACGAGAGAGTGAGCGTAACGGCCGCCGTCTCTCCTTCTTCGATGGTGACTCCTGCGCAACCGGACGCCTCCTGGATAATCGTGTCGTAGCCGACTCCCAGGATGAAGCGATCACCAACCGGGACCTGGATCGGGTCCGACACAAACGGCTGCTCGCCAGACAGTTCGATGCTCTGGCTGAAGATCGGGCAATCGCCGGACTCAATATCCGTGGTGGCGCAGAGGGCATCCTCTGGATCGACGTTGCCGTCGTCCACCCCGTT
>JAUUZB010000726.1 GCA_030590185.1 Deltaproteobacteria bacterium | reverse complement strand
CAGCTCGGCCTGCTGCTCAAGGGCCGCCCCAAGGGCATCAAGGAGCAGGTGGGCTACAAGCTGACCGCCCTCTTGATGTACCGCCAGGCGATCCCGTCCACGGCCCGTTGGTTATTGTTCGGGGACGACGTGGAAATGGACGCCGACGTATTTCTACTCTTCGGCGAGGTCTGCGCCGGCCTGCGCGGCTCGGCCCTCGAGCAACGATTGCGCGCCGAGGGGGTCCACCGGCGCGACGTGGAGAACGTCCTGGCGCGCGCCGAGGGTCTGCCGGTCAGTGACGACCCGGTGCTCAGGGTGTTCATCCACCTGGCCCGCAACAGTGACCCGGCGCGCTTCGAGAACCCACGGGTGGTGGCGACTCGCTCCTATTTGCAGACCGCGTTGGTGCTGCACGGGATGGGACGAATCCGCGGCGAGGCGGTCAGCGCGGTGGCGCGGGAGTTGCGGCAACGCCGGATCAACGAGGCGACGATCCAGGGCCAGCTCGAGGACGCGGTCGAGCGGCTCGGGGTGACGGCGGAGGATGTCGCTTTGGCGGGTTAGCGCCAGGTCGCGGGTGGGCGCATCTCTACCCCGCATCCCCTCACGGACAGCTCCCGTTGCTGAGCAGGGTAACGCTGACAACGCTGCCGTCAGCGACAATGCTGATCTCGGGCGTGTCAGAAGCCGGTGCGTCTTGTGCGGCGCAACCCGTCAAGGATCCCACGGTGCAAACGCCGTCCAAGCTGCCAACCTCCGTGCCGTCTCGAGTGAAGACTAGGTCGTAGGACCCCGCCCCGACGCCGTACAGCTCATCCAGGGGCGCCGAGGTCAGGACTGCGCCGTCACCGGTGGATGCACTCACCCTCAGCTCGCTGTCCGTGACACCCTCCAGGGCAAGGTCCATCGCTAGCAACGCGAGGTCAGGACAACCGGCCCCACAGCCAAACCCCAGGGGTAGCGCCAGTGCAGCGAGCAGGGGAATCACGAGTCGTGCTGGTGTCATGTCGTCGCTCCTCTTGGGGTGTCTCGCAATCTGCTCAAATGACCAAGGCCGGAAACGAGGCTAGCAGTCAAATCCCCACCGTCCCATCGACCCCGGCCCCGAGCGCCGCCAGGTCCTCAAAAAATCCGGGATAGGATTTCGCCACACACCCGGCGCCCACGATCTCCACCGGCCCGTCGGCGCGTAAACCCACCAGGGCAGCGGCCATGGCGATGCGATGGTCGCCGCGCGCGTCGACCCGCCCGCCGCGGACCGTGCCGCCGGTGATGGCCAGCACGTCCCCCCGTCGCTCGATCACACAGCCGAGCCCGCCGAGCTCTTCGATCAAGACCGTGGCCCGATCGCTCTCCTTGTGGGTCAACCGATCGGCGCCGTGCAGAATACTGGTGCCCGGCGCCGCCACCGCGAGCGCCACCAGCACCGGCACCAGATCCGGACAGTCGGTGGCGTCGTGCTCGAAGGCGCTCAACTCGCCCGCGGCCACCGAGACCCCCGCCGTTTCGGTGATCACCCGTGCGCCCACCGCCCGAAGCGCCGCGAGCACGGCGCGATCCGCCTGCGCCGAGTCGAGCTCCAGGCCGGTGACGGTCACCTGCCCGGCCACCGCACCGGCAACCAACAGAGCCGCCGCACCGGACCAGTCCCCGGCCACCACGTAACGGGTCGGTTGATAACCCTGCGCCCCGGGGATGTGGAAATCCGACAGCTCCGCGTTCGCCTCGATCTCGATGCCAAAACTCCGCGCCACCGCCAGGGTGAGCGCGACATACGGTTTGCTCACCAGATTGACGGCCGTGACCACGGAGGGCGCGTCGCAGGTAGGCAGCGCCAGCAGGAGCCCGGAGAGCAGCTGGGATGTTTCCCGCCCGTCCACCGTCAGAACGCCGCCGTGCAGGGGGCCGTGGATCTCGACCGGTGCGAAACCAGCGGTGGTCGTGCAGCGCACCCCGAGGGACGTGAGCGGCGGCTCGAGCATGGCGAGCGGCCGTTGGCGCAAACTGCCGCGCGCCATCAATGCGCAGGGGACGTCAAATGTTGCGGCGATCGGCGCGAACAGCCGCAGCGTCGTGCCGGACTCGGCGCAGTCGAGCTCGACCTGGCGCGGGGAGCTACCGCCCTGGATCGCCACACCACCCGGCGCGTGGCGGACCTCCGCACCGAGCCCGTGCGCCACGGCGAGCGCGGCCCGGGCATCGTCGCACAACTCGGCGACCTCGACGAAGGACTCACCCCGCGCCAACGTCGCGGCCGCCACCGCCCGAATCAACTCACTCTTGGATGGGGGCGCCGCCCTTGCGCCGCCGATGTTCGAACGACGCACCCGGCAGGTGTCGACAGCCATCGCTGGGTCAACTACGCGGGCACCGGCCGGGTCGTGGCCGCGATCACTTCGCTTGCTCGCCATTCCCCATCATACGGTACTTCTCGGACCAGCGCGCTCAATCCACCGGGCAGCCCCAGTCGTTGAGCAAGCTCGCCTCCACCGGCGCGCAGAAGCCAAAGTCGAGCACCTCCGGCGGGCAGACCGCGGTGCTCGGCGGGTTACCCGGGAGCTCGCAGGCGGTCGCAGGGTCGAGGCAGTAGTCGGAGCGCGCCAGGCTGAAGTCGACCCGAAAGTCCTGGGTGATGTGATGGTGTTGGCCCCAGGGCGAGTAATCCGGGTTGTGGCAAAGGTGGTAGCCAATCCCGACCTCCACCGAGCGCGGGTCGAGCAGGTTCAGACGGTGGCCAACGCAGGTCGGCTCTGACATCAGGCCGAACGCGGCGCTGCGCGGATCTAGGTTCAAGGCGATGTTCTCGGACAGTCCGTACTCCAAGCCGGCCGCCGCGGCCCGGTCGCTCGGGTCCTGGCCAAGCAGGTTCTCGTGCTCAAAAAAGCCGGCCTCGCACATGTCGCGGCTGTGAGCGATGGCCACCTCCCAGATGGCCTCGCTCCAAACCAACGGCGCAGCGGCGCCGGACTCTGCGGAGAAATACCGGCGATCGGCATTGGCGATGGCGAGCATGGCGCAGGCCTCGAGTCGGCTCGGGTCGTCGGCGGCGTGCTCGCCATGGACGCAGTCGCGGTCCAGGGCGAGCTCGCAGACGCCATCGCCGTCCGGATCGTAGCCATCATTGCCCGGCGCACGGCTTCCCTCGAGGCTGCAGTCGTCGCAGCCGTCATCGTCGCCGATGCCGCAGATGAAGGCGAAGTCCGGATCCGGATCGAGATCGTCCACGACCCCATCCCCGTCGCTATCGAGATCGCTCGGCGAGTCGCCGTCACCATCGCCGCAGGCCGGCAGCAAGAGGAGCGCCCCTGCGGCCGTCAGCCAGACGAACGTCCCCAAGGGCCAGTGCCTGCTCAAAGATCCGCGACCACGGGCTCGAGCATGATGTCGCAAGCGTTCTCGACCTCTTCGCAGTCGGGACAGGCCAGCTCCTCATCACAGGTGGTGCCCAGGGTGCCGTAGACCGCCGAGCCACACACGTAGGCGACGCTGGTGCTCGAGGCGCTCTCGGTCACGTAGACGCGGAAGGCCCGCACCTCGGCTCGGTCGGTCCCGTAGCAACTGCCGGTGGAGACCACCTTGGCGACGATCGCCTCGCCCGACTCGGTCTCGACCGTGGTGCGCCACTCCCCCTCGCCAGGCTCGTCGCTGCCCTCGGCCACGATCTTGATACGGCTGGTCCGCAGCTCGGCGCTGCCGGTCCCGCAGCCGGTGGTGACGTCGAAGCGACCCTCGAAATTTTTGGAGGATTGGCACTCCTCCCATTCAGAGTTCGCCAT
>JAUUZB010001109.1 GCA_030590185.1 Deltaproteobacteria bacterium | reverse complement strand
CGGTGACCTGCCAGTTGACGCAGCCGCAGTAGTTGGCGCAGCGGCCGAGCAGGGCGCAGCCCCGACAGTGCTCGCGCTCGCGTTTGTTCTCCTCGACCAGCTCCCAACGCGGGTCGGTCAAGCCGGTCTCGACGTCTCCGATGCACATGCCGTCTGCCTCGCCGCGATCCGATACCAGCTGCACGCACGGGAAGATCCGCCCGTCGGGTCCCACGGAGATCTTGCGGGCCCCGAAATCGCACAGCTCCCCGAGCACAAACGGTGAGCCGGCGTGGCTCTTGAGCTTGTCGTCGAACAGGGAGAGGTGAAAGTGCTCCCCGGCCCGGGCGCGGCTCAGATAGAAGTCGGCCATTTTTTGGTAGCTCTGGGCGAGGACCTCGAGCAGCTCCGGTGTCCAGTCCGGGTTTGAATAGTCGAGCTGGTGGACCACGTAGCGGATGCCGCGCTCCCACATGAAAGCGATCGACTCGTGCAGGCGCTCGGCCGAGGCCGGCGTCACCACGCTGGTGAAGACGGCGTGGGGGTTGTAGCGCAGGATCGTGTCGAGCTTGGCGTCGATCAACGCGAAGCTGCCGCTGCCGTTGGCCAACACCCGGTTGCTGTCGTGGGCCTCGCGATCGCCGTCGAGGGAGATGGCGTAGAGGATCGCGTGGTCGCGGCAAAAGGCGAGTTGCTCTTCCTCGAACAGGGTGCCGTTGGTGGAGAGCCGAAAGTGCATGGCCTTGCCGGCCCGTTGGCCGGCGGCCTCGGCGTAGAGCGTCAGCTCGCGGATCAGGTCGAAGCAGAGCAGGGGCTCGCCGCCAAAGTAGGAGATGCAGGCGGAGCGCTCGCCGAGCTCCACCGCGAGATCGATGGCGGCCCGGGCGGTGTCAGCGGACATCGATTCAGCGACCTTGGCCGGCGCATAGCAGTAACGGCAACGCAGGTTGCAGCTCTTGGTGAGGTGTAGGACCGCTTTCATCGCTTCCCCGTAGACGCAATTCGTCGAGGCATCAAAAAGAAACAGCAGGATCCGTGCCATGCCACAGGCTCGGCATGTCGCGGGGTTAGCGGCCATGCCCGCCAACCGCGATTGACATTTGGAGAGCGTTGTCAACGCCGGTTGGATCGATTTGCCACGGTTGCGGGATGGAAGTCGCGCTCGGATGGAGCTATAGAGCGGCTGCCGAGAAATTGATGTCGACCAGAGAATTCACGCGCGCGCTCGCGCCGGTCACGGTTGTCGATCCGGAGGAGCCGGAGGCCGAGTCGATGTACGCCCGCGACATCGGGCTCGGCGGCCTGTTTCTCTATACCGAGAAGCGTTGGCCCCAGGGCAGCGAGGTCGAGCTGGTGATTGAGTACGGCACCAAGTCGATCCCGGTGGCGGTTCGGGTCCTGCGCTTTGAAGATGATGGGGTGGCGTTCGCCTTTGACAAACCGATCTCCAAGGTTCGCCAGGAGATCCGCGGGCTGCTCGCCTATCTGTTTGCCACCGGTGCGGAGTCAGACGAGCGTCGTGGCCGGCGCCGACGCGATGTCGCCAACGACGTCCTGTGGATGGCGGACGGCAAGGAGTATCGCGGGCACCTCGAGGACATCTCCTTAGAGAGCGCCCGCATCGCGGCGCAGGAGAAGCCTACCCTCGAGACGATCATCTCGGTCTTTTTGCCGGTGCGGGCGGGCAAGCGGATCGATGACCTGCGCGGCAGCTCCGCCCGGGTGGTCCGCCACAGCGACACGAGTTTCGCGGTGAAGTTCATCGACGCGGGGGTCTCGTTTCACGAGGCGATCGCGATGTTGGTGACCGACTGAGGCGACGTTGGCCTCACGCAGTGACCTCGAGCGCCGCAGGCCAGGCCTAGACTAGAACGCGATCGGCCACTGCTCCGGCTGGTCGCTCGGCAACACGGTTAGCTCGTCATCCTCGTCGAGCAGATCGGCGGGGCAGCAGCGCAGAATGTCGCTAGCCACCACCAGGCCGGAGAGGGTCGCGCCCATCAGCCCATGACCGGTGGTGGGGGCGCCGCACAGGAACAGATCGTCAATCTCGGTGCGCACGCCGCATCCCCAGGGCTCGATCTGCCAGGGACTCTTCTGAGTATCGTAGGTGCAGTCCCCGGTGGCGGTGACCCAGGGGTGGTGGGTCGGCTGCACGTCGACCTCGGCCGAGACTAGGTGCTCGGCGAAGCCGGGGATGATCGCGTCGACGGCGGCGATCATGCGGTCGCGCAAGCGGCATTCCTGATCGGCGCTCGGGCGCTCCTCCCCGTCAGCGCTCCAGGCGAGGGTCGAGGCTGGCAGGGTTGTTAGCGCTTCGACCGTGTGGACACCTCCGGCCCGGGGCCGGTGATCCTTGAGGCTGGTGACGCTCACGAACAAGCGCGGCAGATCGCCCGCCGGTCCGGCCTCGTAGCAGAGATTGCCGGAGTCGAAGCCGAGGCTCGCCAGGTCCATCTCGACCGCGGCCATTAGGGTGATCGCCATGGTGGACTGGCATGGACGTTGGCCGCCACCACCGCGGTGGTCGATGCCGACCAGGCGCTCGAGGGTGACCGCCGGGTCGACGTTCGACAGGACGCGGGTGGCCGAGATCTCGGTGCCGTCGGCGAGGCGCACCCCGCGCGCCCGCGGCCGGCCGTGGTGTTGCTCGGTGAGGATGCGAGTCACCGCGGTGTTGAGGCGCAGCT
>JAUUZB010000460.1 GCA_030590185.1 Deltaproteobacteria bacterium | reverse complement strand
TACTACACCGGCACCCTGTTCGAGCTGACCACCACCGAGCTAGGCGCCCAGGACGCCATCCTGGGGGGTGGACGCTACGATGAGCTGGTCTCGGAGCTCGGCGGCCCGCCCACCCCGGCCATCGGCTTTGCGGCAGGGGTCGAGCGGATCGCCCTGCTGTTGGCCAAACGCGCCGACCAGAAACGTGGCATCGATGGGCCACACCTTTATATAGTGCCGATGAAGGGGACTGAAGGACGGGTCCTGGAGCTCGCCAATGCGGTGCGCAACGAGGGTCCCTGGCGCGTCGAGGTCGACGTGTCCGGGCGCAAGCTCAAGCACCAAATGCGGCGGGCCGACCGCTGCGGCGCACGTTTTTCCCTGGTCATTGGCGACGAGGAGGTCACCTCGGGGCACGGCAAGCTCAAGGACCTCGAGACAGCCTCGGAGCACGGAATCGAGTTGAGCGGCGCGGGGATCGCTGGCGCGCTCAGCGAGCAGCTAGAAACGGAGAGATGATGAAACCGATACGCATAGCGGGCCGATTCTTGATGTTGCTCGGCATCGGCGCGAGCCTGGTGCTGCCGCAATCTGCCAGCGCGGCCAAGGACCGCTACGAGCAAGGGGAAACCGTCCCGGTCTTCACCCTCAAGGTGCTCAACAAGGAAGAGGCTGGGGAGACCTACGTCAGCCTCGACAAGTACTACGGTGCCAACGCCAAGGAGCCGAAGAAGGCAATCCTCATGTCCTTCTTCGCCACCTACTGCGAGCCCTGCAAGCGGGAAATCCCGTACCTGTCGGCTCTGTACGACACCTTCAAGGATCGCGGCCTCCAGGTCTTGCTGATCACCATCGATAAGGAGGCACCCAAGATCGACGAGGCCAAGGCGTTGGCCGCGAAAGCCGCGGTCAAGTTCCCCTTGCTCACCGACCGCTTCAACATCGTGGCCCGGCGCTACTACATCGAGAAGCTGCCCAGCGTCTACATTCTCAACAGCGACGGCAAGGTCTCGATGGTCAACATCGGCTACGGCGACACCGCCGGCCGGACGCTGCTCGACGAGATCCGCAAGCAGATCGGCGAGCCGGTCTCCGACCCGATCCCAGAGGCCCTCAAGTCCTTCCTGGTCAAGGAGGAGCCGGCGGCACCTCCAGCCGGTGGTGACGTGGTCGCCGCAGAGGGTGAAGGCGCCGCCGCGGGTGCTGGGGGCGCAGGGGGCGAGGCAGCCGCCGCTGAGGGTGACGCCGCCGCCGCGGGCGACGCCGCTGCCGTTGAACCGCCCCCCGCCGAGGAGCCCAAGGGCAAGAAGAAAAAGAAGAAGAAGAAAAAGAAGAAGAAGCGCAAGAAGAAGAGACAGCCCCCGCGGCGCGCCCTTTGCGCGCTTTGCCATCGCCGAGCGGTGGCGTATACACCCCCGGCCATGTTGCCGGATCTCACCCTCGACCCATTCTACCTCGGCCCGGTATTGATGTACCCGTGGGGCCTCTTCGTCGGCGTCGCGATCTGCGTCACCTACTTGCTGCTGGACTGGCGCACCAAGCAGGTCGGGCTGCGCTTTGAGATCACCAGAAACCTGAACATCACCTGTTTCATCGTCGGAACCCTGTTCGCCCACTGGTTCGACGTGCTCTTTTATCACCCGGAGGATCTGCTCACCGACCCGTGGATCATGCTCAACATCCCGGCCGGACTGAGCACCTTTGGCAGCCTGATCGGCGCCTATGTGGGTGGCGTCGTCTATCTCAGGATCAAGAAGCAGCCCTTTTGGGCCTTCTCCGACGTGACCATCTTCGCCTTCACCGGCGCCTGGTTCTTCGGGCGTCTCGGTTGCATGGTCGTTTTTGACCACCCCGGGCCGATCACCGATTCCTTTTGGGGAATGCCGTACCACGGACCGCTCGTCGAGCCGGGCATCCGGCACAACATGGCCTTGCCGGAGGTGATCTGGAGCGGCTTGCTGATGACCTACTTCCTGATCGAGCTCAGGAAGCCAAAGTTCACCGGCTGGACCACCGCCGTCTACGGCCTCACCTACATGCCGGTCCGGATCCTGCTCGACTTCATTCGGGTCTCCGAGCGCACCTACCTCGGGCTCACGCCGGCACAGTACGTGGCGATCGCGGCCTTCATCGCCTGCATCCTCCTCTATCGCTGGCGACGACGGGTCGGCCACATGCTGGTGCCAGACGGGGAGCCCCACCGGATGCCGGACGGCCGGATCGTCGGGCCGCAGCCCAAACCCGAGCCGAGCGCTGACCCGGCGGGCGGCGACGACGCCCGCACATAGACGCGGCACCTGCCGAACCCCATGCTATAATCTCCAGGTATCGTGTGAGGAGAGAGAATGAGTAGTACGTGGCGAGGCGCGCGGTGTCTGGCGATCCTGGCGGCCTGTTCGGGGATGGCCTGCTCCGAGGTTGCTCTGGATCTGGAAGGCCGGCCGTGCAAGTCCGGGCTCTGTCTCAGCGGTTACACCTGCGACCCGGAAACCTACACCTGCCTGCCCGCGGAGTTGATCGACGGACACGACGAGTGCACCGGCATCGCGATCAGCAGCGAATGCTACAGCCACGGAACCGGGGTGAACGACCCGACCGTGGGCGTCGGTCCGTGTCTGCTCGGGATGCATACCTGCAATGACTACGACAACAACGGCTATACCGAATATGGGCCCTGCGTCGACGAGGTCGTGCCCGCCGCCATGGAGACCTGCGACAATGGTGTGGACGACGATTGCAACGGCGTGGTGGACGACGCCTGCGACTGCGACCTCGGCGATGAGGAGCCCTGCTACGAGGGTGCGGCGCTGACCGAGGACGTCGGCATCTGCCATGGCGGCACCCGCTGCTGCGACGGTGGCAACTGGGGTGCTTGCCTCGGGCAGCAGTTGCCCGAGACCGAGCTCTGCAACGGCCTCGACGACGACTGCAACGCTGACCCGGACGACTCGCCCGAGGCCGCGACGACACAGGTTTGCACCATGCAGGGGGTCTGTGCCGATGGCGTCGCGGTCTGCAGCGGTGCGGGTGGATGGATTTGCGAGCACGCGGACTACGAGGCGGTAGAGGTGACCTGTGACGGGCTCGACAACGACTGCGACGGCGAGGTGGACGGGGAGGGAACGTCCGATTGCGCGGCTTGTTGCGACGGCGTCGACAACGACGCCGACTGGGCCATCGATTATCCTGACGATCCCGGCTGCTTGGCGTTCACCGATGATGACGAGGTAAGCCTGCCTGCCGGCCAGGCCTGTCTGACCAACGGGGTGGGCGCAATTCCGACCACCGGGGTGTTGGCCGGCACCACCCAAGGCGCGGGCTATAACTCCGCCAACGAATGCGACGAGAGCGGCGACGGTGTCGCTGACGTCTACTACATCCTCAGCCTACCCGCGGGCGCAGAGAACGTCTACGTCTCCACCAACGATGCCGACACGGCGTTCGATTCGCTGATCTACCTGCTCAGTAGCTGCACCGATCCCGACAGCGCGCTCGCCTGCGGCGGAGAGCTGGGTTTCAACCCCGGTGCATCCTTCCAAAGCGGCCCGCTGCAAGAGGGCACATACTACGTGGTGATCGACGGTCAGGCACCCGGCGAAGAAGGTGCCTACGGGGGCTCGATCGAGATCCAGGTCGCCGAGGGCTGGGCCTGCGATACGAGCCGAGGGGATTGGGTCTGCGCCGACGGCCTCACCTGCGAGTCGAACCCCGCGGGCGGCCAATACTGCCAGCCCTAACCCGTCGACCTGATCCTCACACCGCCTCGCGACGGGACTCGGCCTCGCGACGGTGGGTGTCGAGATCGGCCACCGACTCGTCCCAATCGAAGATGCGCTTGACCTTCCAGTAGTGCCAGTTGACCCACCAGGAGAAGACCTTGGCTCGCCAACCCCGGGGCGCCACCGCCCGCTTGATGATCGGCCACGGCCGGAAGTAGGTCTCCACCGCGTACTTGTGCCCGGCGAGCAGCTCGCTGGGGGTCATTAGACTCGGCTGAAAGACCACGTGCTTGTTCGGTTGGTACCGGGACCAGTCGTCGCTGAGTAGGCGGCCCGCCGCCTTGATCCGATCGTAGGTCTCGGTGCCCGGAAACGGGGTCAGGATGTTGAAGTTGGCGCAGTCGAACCCGATGTCGTCGATGGCGTTGAGGGTGCGGTCGAACACCGACGCGTCATCGTGCTCGAGGCCAAAGACGATGCCAGAGCCGGCGAGGATGCCGTGGTCGCGCAGGTTCTTGACCCCGTCGCGGTACTCGTGAACCTTGTTGAAGTTCTTGTTGGCGGCGCGCAGGCTCTCCGGGGAGAAGGACTCAATACCGAGGAAGACCCCCACGCAGCCGGAGCGGGCGGCCTTCTCGACCAGCTCGCGATCCTTGGCGAACAGGATGGTCCCCTGTGAGATCCAGTTCTTCTTGAGGGGCACCAACGCGTCGAAGAGCTCGGCGGCGTACTTCTTATCGGCGGTGAGGTTGTCGTCCCAAAAAACGGTCAGGAGATTCTTGTGGGTGGCGACCTCGCGAACCACCTGATCGACCGGCCGGTAGCGAAAGCGGGAGCCGGAGATCCCGGGGACGCTGCAAAACTCACAACGGAACGGGCAACCGCGGGTGGCGTGGGCGATGGAGAGGGTCGGGTAGGCATCCTGCTTGAGCAGGTCGAAGCGCGGGGTGCGCAGGTTGTCGAGGGGGAGGAAATTCGAGCGATAGATCCCCTCGTTGCGGCCCTTTTGGAAGTCTTCCAAGACCCGGGGCCAGGTGTCCTCGGCGTCGCCGACCACCACTGCGTCGGCGTGTTGGATCGCCTCGTGGGGCAGCGCCGTT
>JAUUZB010001039.1 GCA_030590185.1 Deltaproteobacteria bacterium | reverse complement strand
GACGCCAAGGCCTCGCCCACACCAGGCGCCCCGAGTCCTGCGACGCCGCCCGCCGCACCTGCCCCGTAGTATTGCCTCAGAACTGAGAAACCATCGTTCGACACCCGCCCCGTAACTCAATAGTCGCGGCTTGTGTCGCTCAGCATTTTTTCCTAAACCTCGTGCGGAGCGCGAGCCGGCATGAACAACCTCGTACCCGGACAGATTTTCTTCACCAAAGGCGTTGGCCGCCACAAGGAATACCTGAGCTCTTTTGAGGCGGCCCTGCGCGATGCCCAAATCGCGGCCTGCAATCTGGTCACGGTGTCGAGCATCCTGCCCCCCGGCTGCGAGCGGGTCTCGGTCGATAAGGGCAGCAAGCTCATCGCCCCCGGCCAGATCACCTTCGCGGTCATGGCGCGCAACGCCACCAACGAGCCCGGCCGCTTGATCGCGGCGGCCATCGGCTGCGCCCAACCGGCCGAGGACGGCCGCTACGGCTACCTCTCGGAACACCACTCCTTCGGCGAGAACGACGAAGTAGCGGGTGAGTACGCCGAGGACCTCGCCGCCACGATGCTCGCCAGCACCCTGGGCATCGACTTCGACGTCGACGCCGACTGGGACGAACGCGAGATGGTCTTCAAGATGTCCGGCCAGATCGTCGAAACCTTCGAAGTAACTCAGAGCGCCACCGGTGAGCCCGGCCTCTGGACGACCGTGATCTCCTGCGGCGTGTTTCTCCCCTAACGCCGGGGCGCGCTTGACCCGCGCCCGATGCAGGCTAAGCTTACTGCTCCGTGCGCCTCCGACGAACCCTCCCACCGATACTCCTCGCGCTCCTCTGCGGCGCCGGGGTCAGCTGCGAGTGCAACCCGCCGGTGGTGTCAGCCCCACCACCGCGCCTGGTGGTGTTGGTGGTCGTGGATCAACTCCGGGGAGACGAGCTCGAGGCCCACGACCAACTCTTCCGCTACGGCCTGCGCCGTCTGCTCGACGAGGGTCGCTGGTATCGCCGCGCCATGCACGGCCAGGCCCGCACCGAGACCGCCGCCGGCCACGCCACCATCAGCACCGGCCTGTATCCGCGCCACCACGGCGTAGTCGACACGAAGATCTTTTCTCCAGAGCTAGGCCGGGTGCAACGGGTCTGTGACTTTGGCGACGGCCCCTGCGATCCCGACGTGCTGCTCGAGCCGACCATCGGGGATCGCCTCAAGCAACGCTACCCCACCGCCAAGGTAGCGGCCCTATCCCACAAGCGGCACTCCGCCATGCTGCTCGGTGGCCGGCGCGCCGACCTGGTGGCCTGGGGACGCTCCTTTGCCCAGGACCCGGAGGCGGCGATCGAAGGCCGGATGGCCGATGGCTCGCCCCTGCCCCAATGGTTACGCCTCTTCCGCCAGCGAGTAGCCTCACCGAATCGCATCAACCGCATCTGGGAGCTGCCGCGCCTGCCTCCCCCCTACGACGGCTGGCCCGACGATGGACCGGACGAGGTGGACATCGGCCACGGCACAACCTTCCCCCACCACCTCCCGGGCTCCGACGATCTCGGGGCGCTCTACTGGTCCTGGTTCTGCACCCCGGACAACGACCGGGCGTTGGTCGACACCGCCCAACAGGTCGCCAAGCGTCTGGAGTTGGGCGACGACGACACCCCGGATCTACTCGCCATCAGCCTGGCCGGCTTCGACGCCATCGGCCACACCTTTGGCCCACAGAGCCTCGAGCGTGTGGCCGCCTTCACCGAGCTGGACCGCCAGGTCGGTGACCTCCTCGACAGCCTCACCCGCCTCGCCGGGTCACGGGTGTTGGTGGCCTTCACCTCGGACCACGGCATCGCACCAACCCCCACCGCCGCCCGCGCCGCAGGCCACACCGGCGAGCGGGTTCGTCCCGAGACCCTCAGCGACGTGGTGCAGACCGCGCTCACCGCCGAGCTCGGACCGGGGCAGTGGGTGCGCGCCGTCACCTTCCCCTTCATCCACCTCGCCGATCTGCCGGCCGAGCGTCGAGCCGACGCCCTCGGAGCCGCTGTCTCCGCGCTGAACGCGCTGCCCCCGGTGCATCGCGCCTACGCGACCAAGGATCTCGCCCAGCCCAGCAACGAGCTCGAGCGACTCCTGCACGCCACCATCCACCCAGAGCGCAGCGGCGACCTGGTGGTGGTGCTCGAGCCCTACTCGGCCCAGTGGCAGGCCCGCCGCGGTGAACACGGCGCCGAGCACGGCACCCCCTGGCCCTACGACCGCCACGTCCCCTTCATTCTCTGGGGGGACGGCGTCACCCCAGGCCGCATCGACGACGAGGTCGCGGTGATCGACGGTATCCGCACCCTAGCGGACCGCTTGGGCCTGCCGGTGGATGAGCGCGGTGGGTCGCCGTTGCCCTGAGGGCGTACGAGGGTTCGGTCCTGGCTGGAACCCATTGCGGAGATGGACGGCGGCCTCTCCGCGTCGCGACTACTTCTTCTTCGGCGAGTCTTTCGGCGCCTTAGGAGCCTTGGCCTTAGGAGCCTTGAGCTTAGGAGCAGCCTCCCTAAACGCCTTCTCCTTCTCAACCCACTCCTTGATGTGCGTGCTGCTAGCCCGGTTCGCGATCAACCCCTTGAGTACCGCCGTATAAAACCGCGTCATCTCGAGACGGTTGACCTTGAACTTGTTGTACTGGCGCTCCGCCTCTTGGATTTGGATGTTCGCCTGGTCCCCGGCCTTCTGCTCGAACCACATCAGCCCGATCGCCTCATAAACCTCCGGGAACTGGCTGCGGGACGCGACCGCCTTCTCGAACCATTTGAGCGAGCCGTCGAAGTCCTTCTTGCGCCACAGGGTGACGCCCTGGCCGAGGAAGGCCTGGGCATAGTCGGTGTTGATCTTGAGCGCCTTGTTGT
>JAUUZB010000027.1 GCA_030590185.1 Deltaproteobacteria bacterium | reverse complement strand
GATGAAGGCTCGCCGCTCGCCAGCGTGCTCGATCTGATAGTCGCTCTGCTCTGCCTCGGGCTGACACTCCGGGATCGGGACCGCGAGCTCGTCGTTGATCGCGGTGACGATCAACGCCACCACGAGGATCGCAACAAAGGTGAGGCAGGCGCGGAGCATCGCTACTCGGCCGCTATTGATTGCTGAAGAGTAGCAGCACCCCGCTGTCGTCCCAGGAGAATTCGAGCCGCGGGTGGTCATCCGTAGCGATCGGGCCCTGCCTGAAGACGAGGGGCAAGTGCGCCAAGGTTACGCCTTGCTCGAGCACCAGCGGGAGCGACAGCGGCTCTATGATCCCGATGGCGCGCAAGGCCGCGCCGACCTGGGGCTCAGCGATGAGCCTCTCGACCTGCTCGCGCTCGACCTCTATCGGGTAGTCAGCGGCGACCACGTTGTAGCCATTGCCGTAGCTGCGAAACAGGACCAGCTCGGAGAAGCTGTGGGCCAAGGTGCGCACCTGCAGGGGTACGTCAGAGCCGAAGACGTGCTGGATGAGCAAGCCGCCCGCGGTGAGGCGTTTTTTGGCGAGTTCGTAGAAGTCGGCGTGGAAGAGGCTCGCCTCGCCCGGTAGGTGCGGGTCCGAGACATCAATAGTGATGATGTCGTAGCGATCCTCGCTGAGGGCCAGGAAATGCCGACCGTCATCGACCACGACTCGTACGTTCGGCGCCCGGTGGTAGTGCCGGTTGTAAGGCACGAACAGGTCCGCTGCCTCCACCATACCGGGTAGGATCTCGACCGCGTCGATGCGCTCGATCTGAGAATAGAGCGACAGGGTACCGGCGGTGATGCCATAGCCGCTGCCGATCACGGCCGCGGTCTTGGCCCGCGGATTGAGCAGGATCCCCAGGTGGCCCTGCATCTCCTGAACGAAGGAAACCTGCGGCCGGCCCAGGTTGCCGATCAACGCCGTCCGGTTATTCTTGACCTTGATGGTCCCGTCGGCCGTGCGCAGGACCTGGAATACTCCGTTGGCGTCCTCCTTGCGGGCGAGGAGCTCCTCACCCGGTTCCAGCAGCGTCAGCTGGGAGGGCAGGGCGACGAAGACCAACACCGCGACAGCGGTCGCGGCTACCATGCCCATACCAGAGGCGCTCTGGGCCTTGTCGCCCGCGTCGGCGCGGCGGTAGCACCAGGCGAAGATCGCCAGGGCCAGGGCGCTGCCCACGACCACCACGACCCGTACGCAGCCATACACACCGATGGTGGAGAGGCCCACGAACCCCACCAGCAGCGAGCCCGCCACGGCGCCGCTGGCGTTGACCAGATAGAACAACCCCGCGGCGTGGCCGGTCCTGTCCCCGGCGTGTTTGGAGCAGGCGATGCTCAACGGGAACAGGCAGCCCAAGGTCAACATCGGCGGCGCCAAGAGCGCCGCGGTCTCGAGCACCCGATAGAGCAGGGTCACGTGCTCGACGTTCGGCCAGCCGGCTTCGATGCGCTGCTGGTTCACGATCCACCAGGCTGCCGCGGCGGTGGAGAGGACCGTTGCGGCGGTACCGATGACGACCGCCCAGCCAAAGATGATCGGGCCGCGGTCGGAAAAACGCTCCCATACACGCTCGGACAGCCATGACCCGACGGCGAGCAGAATCAGAATGCAGGCGAGCAGGGTGGTGAACGCGTAGGTGCGATTGCCGAGGTAGAAGGAAGCGAAGCGTGACCAGACGACCTCCAGAGCCAGGATCATCGCCCCGCTGGTGAACGCGACGCACCACAGCAACCACTCCGGATGACGGCCGCTGGTCTGTGGGTCGTTGGCAGCAGCTCCACCGCTGGCGGCATCACCAGTACCATCGCCCTCGGTCGCCTTGGGCATGAATGCCAGGGGCACGCAGGCCGCGGCAGCAACGAGGTTGAGCAGGGCGGCGAGGCCGAGAGTCATCGGCAGGCCGAACAGCCGGAGCAGGACGAAACCACTCAGGTAGGTCCCGACGGCCGCGCCAAAGATGCTGTAGCCGTAGATCTGCGGGATGGCCCGAATCGTCCCCAACACACGCCGGCCTGCCGCGAGGAGCAACGGAAAGGTCGCCCCCATCAAGGCGGTGGGCAGGATGACGAGCAAGAGCACCGTGACAAAGGCGACCAGGCCTCGGGGTGCCCACGGCGCGTGTAGCAACTCGGTGAAGAAATCCCGCTGATAGTGGATCAAGAAGCCGATGGAAGGACCGCTGATGGCGATGCCGACCTCGATCAGGACGAGGACGCGCACGATGCGCTCGAGGCGGTCGGCGTATCTGCCGAGCACAAAAGCGCCCACCGCCAGGCCGACCAAGAAAGCCGCGAAGGTCGCGGAGGCTGCCTGGACGGTGGAGCCGAGGATGAGGGCGAAGGCGCGGGTCCAGACGATTTCGTAGGCCAGCGTCGCAGCGCCCGAGAAGACCGCAGCCACCATGAGGGCGATGTTCGGAGGGATGTCCGGTCTCTTCATGGCGCTCGTGCTCTCAGGTTTGGATATCGACCGTCACGACCGGCTAGAGCTTCGGGGCGCACCAATACCCCAGAATAGAGGACCAGCCAACCGTGGACCCGCCCCCCAGACCCCAGTTGAGTCTCCACGCCGTTGTGTGCCTTTATGAACACCATGGACGCGACCGCCCCGGCACCCACGGCCAGCCCTTCGCGCCGCCCGCGGTTGGGTTACGTCGATATCTTTCGCGGGGTGGTGATGGCGCACATGGCGCTCGACCACGTCGGCTGGGCATTCTTCAACCGCTACGCTACCCCGGAGCTCGGTTGGCTGATGCCGAGGTACCCTGGGGGTTGGCCGGCCCTGTTGACCCGTTTCACCGGCGTTCCGGTGGCACCCGGTTTCGCCTTCATGGCAGGCTTCATGGTCGCGGTCACCAGCAAGCGCCGCGAAGCGAGCGGTGTGCCGGCTGCCAAAATCACCCGACGCCTGCTGGTGCGGGCCGCGGTCCTGGTGGCGATCGCGTTGCCGCTGAGCCTGGCCAGCGACGGGATCCTGTTCGACGTCCTGTTCGGCATCGGGACGTGCCTGGTGCTGGTCGCCCTGATACGGCGGGCGCCGACCAGCGTACTGGCGGTGGTGGCGGTGCTCGTTTTCTTGATCCCGCCGGTGCTCCCTCCCTACGTCACCGCCGGCTGGCCCGGCGTCATCCTGTTCAGTCGCCACCCGATCTTTCACGACGGGATCCCGGTACTCAATCCGTTCCCAGTATTTCCCTGGGTTGGGTTCATGCTGGCCGGCCTGATCACCGCCAGGCTGACCTCCGAGGATCCCCGCGGCGTCAAACAATGGCTCAACGTGGCCGGCATCGCCCTCTTCGCCTTCTTCATCCTCCGGCTCACCGGCGTCTTTGGCGCCGCCTATCCCCACCGCGGTATCACGTCGGTCAGCTTCTGGCTGTTCGCGAAATATCCCCCGGACCTGGTCTTCACCCTCTGGTCCTTCGCCTGCATCTTCGCTCTCTTGGCGCTGTTGCGTTTCTTGGAGCAACGCGAACGCCTCGGCCCGCTGGTGCATCTCGCCAGCTTCGGCCGGGTGGCCCTGTTCTTCTATGTCATCCACATGTTCGTGATCGCCGTGGTTGATCACGCGGGCCTGCCCCGAATGCCGATCGTTTGGGGTTATGTCGCGTGGGCGTGCCTATTGGCCCTGCTCATCTGGCCCTGCCGCGCCTTTTGGCAGGCCAAGCTGCGCTGGCCGGCGAGTATTCTCAAGTACCTGTGAGCCCGTTAGCGTCTGGAGGAAGCGAAGGTGCGCCTGAGCGGCTTCGGGCAGGCCGCGCTTCTCGGCCACCTGGGCGAACAGTCGCCGTGGTTGGGGACTCAAGGGCGAGCGCGCATACAGCTCGGCCAGCTCCTCATCCGGTAGGTCACCCTCCCATTCGAGCAGCTTGCTCATTCTCAACAATACGAAATCGTTGCGTTGGGCCAGGGCCTCCTCGTGAGCCTCGAGGGTGGCTCTGGCTTTTTCCGGTTCGGATTGTTGGACCACTTCCTGAACCATCAAAAAATGCTCCCGCGAGCCCTTGCTAGCGGTGTTCATCACGTACGCCAGGGTGGGCTCGGCATAGGCCAGCGGCAGCTTGCCCTGGTGTTCCTCGAGCATCTTTTTGACGCACGGTTTGTACATGGTCTTCCTGGCGACGAAACGGATGGAGTAGCAGCGACGCGCCAGGTCGTCGCCGGACCATGGTTGGTCGGAGAAGACGTTCTCGTCGATGCCAACCCCGGCCAGCTGGTACGGTCTATCTTCGACCATTTCCTTGGCGGGCGCCAAGGCGAAGCTGGCCATCATGAACTCGAGGACCGGGTGATCAAAGGTGTTCGGGTCGACTCCCTTGGCCTTCGCGAGCAGGTCTTTGACGGGGAAAGCCAAGTGGCCGAGAAAATCCACCAGCGGTACGGCTAGCTCGTCGCTGCCGAAGCGCTGCTCGAGCTCCTCCGGCATGGCTCCCGCCGGCAACGGGCGTGGCGACAGCAGCTCGTTGCCGCAGATCATCTGACAGTAACCGGGGCTCAGGAAAATCATGTGGCAATCGGCAAAACTCTCGGCCAGGGACTGGAAGATCACCAGGGTCCCCTCGTTACGAACGCGTGCGTCGAACCAAAGTGCATAGACGCCGCCCGGCTTCAGGTGGCGGGCGGCGAGCTGGAAGAAGTCGCGGGTGTAGAGCTTGCTCGATGAGAAGAACAGTGGCGAGGTGACAGTATTGATAATAGCGTCGTATTTTTCCTCCTCTTGGGTGAGCAGGTTCAGGCCGTCATCGAGCCGGTTGTCCACCCCGGGCCGCTCGTGCAGGTTGCCGTTGTGCTCGGCGAAATAGGGCAACAGGTCGACGATGGCCGGGTTGATCTCGACGGTCACGGTCTCGTCGTAGAGCGGCGCGGTCGCGCCGGCGGTGATGCCCGTGCCGAGGCCCAGAACCAACGCCTTCTCTCGCTTCTCGCTATACAGGGCCGGCATCATGCCGAAGATCATCTCGCGTCGATTGGTTTGGCCACCGACGGAGGAGGCCAGGCTGGCATAACCATTGATATAGAGAACCTCCGCCCCACTCTTTCTTTTGACGATACTGATTTGGCTGTCGTACCTCTTGATCGTCCTGAAACCCGAGAAGCCCGCCATCGATTTCTGCAGGGCCTCGAGTGAGATGAAGTGATGGAAGGCGAAGCCGAGCGGCTTGGTCGGCCACAACGCTAACATGCTCACCATGGCAATGGCGCTCACCATCACCCACGGCTGGCGCGTCTGTTTTTTGTGCCAAGCCAGCACCAGGCCGGCGGCGAGGGTGAGCAGAACGATCATCAAGGCGGTCTGTTTGGCCGACAGCTGTTGGAAGATCACCAGGACCATGAGGAGGTAGCCCAGGCAATTGCCCATGCTGGAGACTCCAAGGGCGATGCCCGCGGTGTTGCGGCCTGACGGCGCTTCGCGCAACAGCACCGGTACGGTGCCTCCAAAAACCGTGAAGGCCGGACCCCCGAGCAGGGCCAGCACCAGGATCTTCAACAGGCTGCTCAACCCGATGAGGCTGACCGTGCTACCGTTCACGGTCGCCCAGATCCAGATCAGCGGGTGGATCGATAGGAAGGAGACCGCGACCACCACGCTGCCGCCGATCAGCCACTTGATCAGCGTCGGCTGGTAGCGGTGAACCAGCAGGGTGCCGAAGCCGAGGCCGGCCAGCACCATGACCAGGACGATGGCGAAGTTCTCGTGAAAGGGTCCAAAGATCGTCTCGGCCAGTTTGTAGAAGACGAGCTGATAGATGGCGGAGAGGGCGCTGACCAAGCCAATGGCGGCCAGCGGCAGCCGCATCCCGGCGGTGGTCTCCTTCTTCTCTTTGGGCGGTGGCGGCGGTGGCGGGATCCGGCGCAGCAAGACCCCGGTGGTCACGTTGATCGCCGCCATGACGAACAGGGATCCCCTCAGGCCGATGGCGCGCAGGACAATGTACTCGAGCACCAGCACGCACAGCGCGGCGCCGAAGTTGTACATCCAGTAGACGACGCGAAAGGCGGCCCTACCCTCTTCGGTGTTGTGCTCGCGGTAGAGGGTAAACAGTGGCACGGAAAAGCCGATCAGGATCGCTGGTAAGAGCAGGAGGAGAAACACGCATAGGACCTGCAAGGCTATGGCGCCGCTCGAGAAGGCGAGCGCCACGATCACGACAGGGCTCTCGAGGGATGAAAAGGCGAGAGCGATGACGACGGCGTAGACACCGATGGCGATCTCGATGACCCACAAGAAACGAGCCCAGCGGTGAGCGATGAAGGATCCGACACCGATGCCGAACAAGAAGCTGGCCAGGATGGCGGCGCCGACGTGGAACATGTCGCCAAAAAAGGTCGTCAGCAGACGGGCGTAGAGTAGCTCATAGGCGATGCCGCACATCCCGGAGGCGAGCGTCAATATCGTGAGCAGTTTCTTCACCGTGGGCTCCTGAGCGGTTGGGACGGCGCTCTATGCCACCTCGCGGGGGGGATTGAAAAGCGACGTAACCGGCGAGCTTGATCTATCACGATTCATTGGGGGATAAATCCGCCCATGCAATCTGACCGGGAGCCCGGTGACGCGGCAACCACCGGGCCCTCGCGCCTCGTCTTCATCGACGTCTTCCGCGGCCTAATCATGGCCCACATGGCCCTCGACCACGTCGCCTGGAGTTTCTTTGACGGCTACGTGACGCTGGAGCTCGGCTGGCGTGCGCCCGTGCCCTTCGGTGGTTTCTGGGCGTTCCTCACCCGCTTCTCCGGGGCATTCGTCGCGCCGGCCTTTGCCTTCCTCGCGGGCTATATGGTCGCGACCACCAGCCGGCGGCGCGCTGGCCGCGGTGTGTCGGAGGCGAGTGTCACCCGCCGGTTATTGCTGCGCGCGCTGATCCTGGTGGCGGTGGGGATCCCGCTGAGTTTCTCCACGCAGGGGATCGTGATCAGCGTGTTGGTCTGCCTCGGGTTGAGCTTGGCTCTCTTGACCGCCCTGCGAAGAGTGCCCCCAGCGATCCTGGCGGTCGGCACACTCATCCTCTTCGCGGTGCTGCCCGCGGTGAGCCGCGATCTCTTCCCAACCTGGCTGGGGATTGTGCTCAACGATGCCCGCCCCACCTTCGAGGGCGGTCTGATGATCTTCAATCCCTATCCGGTGTTGCCCTGGGTTGGATTCATGGTCGCCGGCTTTGTGACCGCAGCGACGCTTGGTGGCGAGGGGCGGCGCCGGAAATGGCTCATCCTCGCCGGCATCTTCCTCCTCCTGTTCTTTGTCCTGCGCTTGGCCGGCGGGTACGGCAACGCCTACCGCCACGACGGCATCCTCTCCCTCCCGTTCTGGTTCCTCGCCAAGTACCCTCCGGATCTCGTGTTTGTCTGCTGGGCCTTCGCCAACATCTTCGGTTTCTTGGCCCTGTTCGAGTTGTTGGTGAACACCAAGGCGATGCGATACCTGCAACCCCTCGTCGAGGTTGGCCGCGTGGCGCTCTTCTTCTACGTCATGCATCTGTTCGTCATCGGGGTCTTCGACCACGCCGGGCTCCCCCGCTACCCGATCGCAGCCGGCTGGGCCATCTGGTTCACGCTGATGGTGACGCTCTACTACCCATGCCTGTGGTATTGGCAGGCGAAGGTCCGTTGGCCCAATCTCGTCATCCGCTATTTCTGAGCATGGGGCCGGTAGCAACGGCGAGCCGGATGGTTCCGTTCCACCCGGCGGGCGGAGCCGGTCAGGCCCGGGTGCGACGGCGGGGCTCGGCGGCCCCTGCCCTCTGAACGAGGTCGTCTCGGATGGCCTGGGCCAAGTCGGGATCACCACAAAGCTCGGCCAGCAGCTGCCAGTAGGCTTTGACAAAGGGGACGCGCGTGATCTGCTCCTGCAGCGCGGCCATGAGACCGACGGAGCCCTCTGGCCAGCCGTCGACGATTCTGGCTGCGACTCGCCAGATGCTCAGCTCCCCGGGCATGCGCTGGCCCACCTCGCGGAGCGAATCAAAAATGCCCTCGGTCCGGCCCAGGTTCCGACTCAGGGAGAGCGACATGGCGGTCATCATGCGATTGGCCGCCGGCCAGGCCGCGTTGGCCAAGAGCGCCCGCATGGCGATCGTCATGACGTCGTCGGTGAGCGGCTCGGCTTGCCTCATCTTGCGTTCGACCACCATCAGGGCGGAGTAGGGATTGCGGTCGGTCGCCTCCACCGGGTCCGCCATGACCGACCTTTCGACCTCCTCCAACACCGCGGCCATGCGCTCAAAGTCCCCCTGAGCGAGGGCGATGCGGGCGCTCGCACACCGAAACCTATCCCAGCCTTCCGCGTCGCCCTTCGCCGGCTCGCCGCCCTCTCTCAACACACGGGCCGCGCTCTCAGCGTCCCCCTCCTCGACGCAGGTCTCGACCAGGAGCCACTGGAGCTCCGAATCATGGACGATGGACCACAGGTTGTGGAGCACGGCGACCCCCAGGGGCCTTTGGTCGGCCAACAGGGCTTTGACCGCAAGATCCATGGTTGCCACAAACATGTCTCGGGTGGGCGGGGTCTCGGGCCGATCCGGATCGACCCAGCGGTAGGTGTTGGCCTCCCAGTCAGGGAGATCGGTGATGGTGGTGTCCCACATCTGCAACCGCAGCCGGTCGAGTTGCACCCCGGGGCCACTGAGCTCGCGCTCGATGAACCTCCGCTTGGCGGTCATGGCTGTCACGATGGGACCGGCCGTCTCGGCGGTGTCGGGGATGTCGGGGGTGTCGGCGATCTCGGGACGCTCCTCCTCCTCGTAGTAGCGACGGTTGAGCGCCAGGAGATTACGAAGATAGGCAGGGCCGGGATCATCATCGCCCGTTACGAGCAACGACTCGGCGTAGCGGGCGTGGTTGAGCAGATCGGCGCGCAGGCCTCGATCGTAGCTCGGCGGCCAGAGCGACGCTCGTGCGGTCTGCTTCGCCGCCATCGCCACGGTCGCCGGACAGGCATCGGCAAAACCGTGGGCATACAGCTGAGCGAACAGCTCGGGATGATGGGGCACCTCGCACAAGCCCTCCAAGGCCTCCGACGCGTAGGAGGTGTCGGTTGGATCGAGCACCAGTGCCGCTGGGGGCTGGTAGTCGCTCGAGCCGCCGATCGTAGCGGCCGTGCGCTCCAGGCCTAGCCAACGGGCGACACCACCGAGTAGCTGGATCGAATCAGCCATGGTGTTCCTCATGCTTCTGTCCCGCCCCCGGCAATACGCCGTGGGGTAGTCGGGCGAGGAGATCCCAGAGAGTCACCATCCGCGCCCGCTGGCCGGTGTGGAACGGGTGATTAGCCTCGAGACCTGGGATTTGAACGCGAACGACGCGGGCCGGTCTCGCCTCCTCCACGGTCATGTCGATCATCGGCAGGCGCTCGACACCGCCTTCCCGCAGCCGGTCGAGGATCCAGAGCAGATCGTCGAAGGCATCGTTCGACACGAAACCGCCACAGGCATCCACTGGCACGAACGGCCCCTCCGGTCTGAGCCAGAACCAATGTTGTCCGGCCCCGCGAGGGATGGGCCGTTCGTGGCGACCGAGGCTCCGGGCCTTGACGGCTAGGTCCTCACGGCCACCGGCGTCGTTGCCGATCACGGTTTGGACCGCCTCGCACATCGCCATCTCGCAGGCAACGTTCGGGTTCGGGTGAACCCCCCAGCCCATCGACTTCCTCACCCTACCCGCCGTCGACTCAGAGATGATGCAGGCCTTGAACCCCGGGATCCGGATCTCGCTGGTCATGTGCAGGATGCTCAGGGATGAGACCCGCTGGATCCTCTTGGCCGTCTCGGCCGCCTTGCCCGAGAGCGTCTCCAGATCAACAAATCGATAGGCCGACGGCTCGAGCTCCCCGGGATTCGCCAGCCTCAGCTCCATCATCTTGTCAGCGTGTCTCTCCACGTATTCGCAGATCGCATGCACCAGCGCCTCCTCCAGGGTGAACCCGGAGGCCAGACCGTTGCTGCTTCGCCATGGTCGACCCCGCCGCGGCGAATACATGATGTCATTCTTCAGCTGCCGGCCGACGTGAACGGTCGCGGCCGGAATGTAGGTCGGCTCGCCAGTGAGCAAGTCAAAGCCAGTCATCCACTCGATCTCGAGATCCGGCGTATAGAGGGAGTCGAACGGAATCGCGAGCTTGCTCGGGTCCACCGGCTCCACCTCGCCACGGCTGCACAGGGAGGCATAGGAGGCGACCGCCGACGGCTTGGCACGCTCCGAGAAGACCTCGTTGGCCCACTTCTCGGTCTCCTCCATGACACCGCCGACGATGGCACCTTCGTTCGACAGCGCCTTGCCCGAGCCATAGGTACTCGACCAGATCCCGGCCGGCCGTGCCACGTTCGAGATCTGAACACCGAACTCCCTGAGCTCGCCGAGGAGCGCCACCCGGGTGATGCCGATGATATCTTGCAGCTTCTCCGCAACATCCTTGGCCTGATCCATCGGCATCGAAAAGCGATGGTCCGACTTCGGACTGGATCGCAGGACCACAGCGCCCCCCTCGGCGCTCCCTCCCCGATAGATGGCGCTCGGTAGCGACTCTGGTGGGCTGTGGATCGCGCCGTGGAGCCGATCAGCCGTGTGCCTGGCTCGCGCCACCGCGACCACGAAGCCATTGATGACCTGCATGGGCACGCCCAAGGCAGCGATCACGCCGGTGAGCCCCTTCCAGGAGACGACCCCTTGGGAGCGACAGATGATATCTCTGGTCGCCACTACCTCGTCGGGGCTCGGCTTATGGTCGCCCGCCTCCGCGATAAGATGGTCCAAGGCCCCACATCTCATTACCTCTCGCTTCAATGCCAGGCCATCCATGAGGAGGTCGGCCCGTACGGCGCGTAGGAACGCGAGATCGCCATCGAGCACCAAACGCATGGCCTTCGCCTCCGCGATGGTCTCCTCCCTGAACCTCTGCTCGAGGTCTCGACGCCCAAAGCCCAGGTCCTCGAGCGTCACATCCGCTTCATGGTCATCGGTCCAACCCCAGCTGTCCAGGATCCGGCGGCGGTGGAAGTTGTTGAAGAACTCCGGCGGGCGGTTGTCCAACACCGAGATATCAACCTCCACCTCGTTGCCATCCAGACTGAACCGCGCCGCGGCGCGGCGCGCGTGCTTCATGATTTTGCCGGTGAGCTTCAGAAAGAGAATGAGCTTGGCGAACGGGATCTGATCTCCCACCTCCCAGACGAGGAAAGGGGCATTGGCTTCTCGGGTGTCCGACAACCTCACCCCGTCGAGGCGGTCGTCGAAATTCGTCCCCAACAACCGGTTGTCGGGTTGCTTCGGCGGGCCGCCGGCTCCTCGCGCCGGATCCTCGGCGTCGAGATTCGCCAAGCGGCGCAGCAACGCGATGGCATCGTCACCCTTGAGGTCAAAGGAGGTCAACAACGCGGCGAGCTCGTCACGGGAAGCCCGATCGCCGAGGTCGGCTTTCTTGAGGATTCGATGATGCGTTCGCTCACTGAAATGGAGATCCTCGGCGCTCGCTACGATGCGCTTGGCGATCTCGGCCTCGATCGATCCGGATTTGATCAGCTCGTCGACCGCGAAGCGAATATTGACGAGCGGCACGGTCAACGGCTGCTTCGTGTCTTGATCGAAGGTCAGGGCCACCTCGTCTTCGCGCTTGATGGCGCCCGAGCGGTACAGCTCGAAGATGCGCCCCACGCCGTGGGCGGCCGGGACATCGGCGGCCCGTAGAGCCCCCATGCTCGAGCTGCCGAAGATGATCACCCCTCGCTCCACCGCCTGGCGGACCTCGGTCGGGCTGATCGACAACGACTGTTGGAACTCACCGTCGATGATCCCCACCACGCACCCCGGCTGCAGCTCCTCGAGATCACCTCGCACCACCGGTGGTCGATAGTCTGCGTCCAGGTGCACCCTGGCCTCCTCGAGGGGCAGGGATGGGCCGAGGTAGACGATGGGGCGATTGGGAGTGGCGTTTTGGTCGGACATGTGACCTCCATCCGAGTGGGCCGAGCCGAAGAGCATCGACGCGAGCGGGCCTCGGCCGAGGCCTTCGCTTTCCAAGGTTTCAAATCCGAGCTATCATAATCGGCCGTCAGTGAAAAACCGACCACTGGGCATGATGACATCCCCAGGAAACGACTTACTATATCGAGCGTTGCCCGCCACGAGCGGCGCGGAGGCAGGCATGAGGATCAGACTCTCCAAGGCAATGGCGACCCGCGCTGACAGCCCGCGGGTTGTCGAGAACCAAGGCAAGACG